>CAIRLQ010000001.1 GCA_903879465.1 uncultured Opitutia bacterium
ACCTGCCTGACGCGCGGGGCACGGCTACTGCGCTGGAAGCTCGACGTGCCCACCGGACAGCGGGAAATCCTTTTCTGGCCAGAAGGCGCGCCCATGGAGCTCGACAAGATCGGCCCCGTGCGCGGCGGTAATCCGATTCTCTTCCCCTTCATGGGACGCAACTACGCCGATGGCGAGAAGTTCGCTTGGAAGGCTGCGGATGGCGTCAAGCGCCCCATGCCGCAGCACGGCTTCGCCCGAGATGCCGCCTTTGAAATCCTCGAAAGCGGCCCCAAGCACGCCGTCGTGCGCATGATCCAGGATGAGCGTGGACGGAACTGCTATCCCTTCGCGTACGACTTCCGGATTCGTTTCGATTTCCTCGAGCTTTTCCTCCGGATCACATTTGAATTCGAAAACCGGGACAGCAAGCCCTTGCCGTGGTGCGCCGGGCATCACTTCTACTTCACGCTCCCGTGGCACGCTGGCCTGAGCCGTCGCGATTACGTGATCAAGATCCCCTCCAAGAAACAATGGCGGCACGCCGCAGACGGTAAACTCGTGCCCTTCGCTGAACTCAAAGGCGCGACGGAAATCGGCTTCGATAACGTGCACCTCTCCGACTGCATTTTCACGAACCTCAAATCCGCCTCGCTCAGTTTCGGACCCAAGTCTGGCGAAGAAGACATCACCGTCAAAGTCGGCGAGGAAGCCATTCCGGGCAGTTGGGCGACCGTCGTCACTTGGACCGCCGATCCCGAGGCGCCTTTCTATTGCGTCGAACCGTGGATGGGCCCGCCCAACAGCCCCGAACATAAGAACGGGCTCCGTTTTGCGGAGCCCGGGCAGGTCGACAGCTTCGTCACCGAAGTGTCGTTGATGTAAGCCTTGGGGCTTACTTATCGCCGGCGTTCTTGATGGGCAGCTTGCCCTTCGACTTAGCCGGGGCCTTCTTGGCCGGAGCGGCCGGGGCGGCATCGGGAACAAGGGAGGAAGCCGGAGCAGGCGCCGTATTCACCGGGGTCAGACCCGTGGTCACGAGACCCGTGTCAACGCCACCGTCGGTGACGGCAGACGGACCCTTCTTAGGGCCCAGGCAACCGGAGAGGACGAGAGAGAGAAGGGAGAGAACGAACAGATTGCGTACCATGGCGAGGAGGTTAGGTTGCGGGAACTCTACCCAGCATGCCGCAACGCACAAGCGCAGATTCTGGCCCCCTTTTCCTGTTTGTCTGTACCGGCAACTTCTACCGGAGCCGCCATGCCGAGGCCTTATTCAACTGGCACACCCGCCAGATCGGGCACCCCGCGAGGGCTTTTTCGCGCGGCCTGCTCACCTCCTTGGTGGCGGACGAGCCCACCCGGATCTCCCGGGACACCGAGAAGCGCCTCAAGGAATTGGGCATCCCGCTGGACCACACCGGAGCCGAGCCCACCCAGCTGCGACGGGAAGATCTCGAGCGGGCGCACCGCACCATCGCCCTCAAGAAGGACGAGCATTACGCCATGATGTTGCAGTCGCACCCCGAATGGGCGGACCGCATTGATTACTGGACCGTGCACGACATCGACTTCGCGGATCCGGCGGACGCGCTTCCTCAGATCGAGGGACGCATCCTCGAACTGATGAAGGAATTGACCGGCCAAGCCGGCGCTTAGGCGGCGGAACCGGCGCTCGCGCGACGGAGGGCTTCGAGATACGAAGCCGCCTGATCGAGGAGTCCGCGGAGTTCGGCCATCGTTTCCTGGGCCACTTCGGCCTTCGTCGCGGCAGATTCCTTGAGGGCTTCGGCGCGGCGGGCGAGTTCGGTGGCGAGTTCGTGGGCAGCGGCAATCGTCTTCGCTTTCAATTCGCGGGAGCGCTCATCTAGGCGGGCGGCCAGAGAGTCGATATCACGACCGAGCGTCCGGCTCTTTTCCTTCAGCTCGGCGGCCATGATACGGGAATCCGGCACGCGGCGAAGGTCTTCAGTGAGGCCGACTTTGGAGAGCGTCCAGATGATCCACTTCGTGGGATCGAACTGCCAGCCCTTGACCCCGTTACGGTAGTCGTGCTGGAACTCGTGGTGGTAGTTATGATAACCCTCGCCGAAAGTGAGGAGTGCGACCAAGCCGCTGTCGCGGGCGCTGTGATCGGTGGAGTACGGCTGACGACCGATCATGTGGCAAAGCGAGTTAATGCAGAACGTGCCTTGCTGGACGACGACCGTGCGGAGCAGGCCGGCGATAAGGAAGGCGGCGAGAGCCGTCATGCCAGGGTTAGCGTAGCCCATGAGCGCAGCGTAACCGTAGCCGAGAGCGGCTGGCACCACGAAGCCAACGAAAGCGCCGATCCATTGGACGTAGCGATGCTGCCACATCACGAGCGGGTCGGCCTCGAGATCCTTGACGTTCGTGATGGTGACCGGCGGCTTTAAGCGGAAAAGGAGCCAGCCGATATGGGCGTAAAAGAAGCCTTTGGAGATATCGTACGGGTCTTCATCTTCATCCACGTGCTTGTGGTGGACACGGTGGTCGGCGCACCAATCATGGGCAGAATTTTCGAAAGAAGCGGCG
>CAIRLQ010000002.1 GCA_903879465.1 uncultured Opitutia bacterium
AGGCCAAGGATTACCAGCAACGCATGCTGAACGACCGCGTTCGTGCCGTCGGGGCTGCCTGGATGGGCCAGACGACTGGTTGCGCCCAGTGCCACGACCATAAGTTCGACCCTTTCAGCCAACGTGATTTCTATTCCCTTGGCGCCTTCTTCGCCGATATCAATGAAAGCATCATTGGTCGGCGCGAAGATGGCATGCTCCTGGCTACGCCTGAGCAGGAAAAGCATCTTGCCGAACTCGCCGCGGAAATCGCCAGGACCAAGAAAGCCCTCGATGCCGCCGCCGTCGCCCTCGCCGACGACATTACTGCCTGGGAAAAAGAACTCGCCGCGGAAGCCCCACCAGCGGCCGCAGCCAAGAAGACCAAAGCGAAAGCCGGCCGCAAGGCTCCAGACGCCAAGCTCACAGCACAGGCCGCGCCCATCCTCAAGAAACTCGCCGCTAAGCGCACCGCGGCCGAGAAACTCATCATCCGAGATTACTACCTATCGGCTCATCCCGAGGTCCTAAAGTCCGAACGTGCCGCCGTCGCGAGTGCGCAGAAAAGTTACGACGCTCTCGGTGCCGAGATTCCCAAGTGCCTCGTTACGACCAAGGCCGCCGTCGCTCGGACGGTCCGGATCCTGCCGCGCGGCAACTGGATGGACGAATCGGGGGTCGAAGTGAAAGCCGCCCTACCCCATTACTTACCGCAACCCAAGTTCGAAGGCCGCACGCCTGATCGCCTCGACCTTGCGAAGTGGCTGATTTCCCGGGAAAATCCGCTGACTTCTCGTGTCGTCATGAATCGCCTCTGGATGCAGTTCTTCGGCACTGCCCTCAGTAAGAACCCTGGTGATCTCGGTGCCCAGGGTGAGTTGCCGCCCAACCAGGCGCTCCTCGACTGGCTCGCCGTAGAATTCATGGACTCAAAATGGGACATGAAGCACATGGTCCGCCTCATCGTGAACAGCGAAGCGTATCGACGTAGTTCCGTCGCCACTCCCGCGCAAACCGCCGCCGATCCTTATAACCGCGAACTCGCACGCCAGAGCCCGTATCGCCTCGACGCCGAACTCGTACGCGACAATGCCCTCGCCATCGCCGGCCTGCTCACTCCCCAGATTGGCGGACCGAGCGTGAAGCCCTACCAACCCGATCGTTATTGGGAGAACCTCAACTTCCCCGTGCGCGAATACATGGCGGACAAAGGCGACTCCCAGTATCGCCGCGGACTCTATGTCTGGTGGCAGCGCACTTTCCTGCATCCGAGCATGCTCGCCTTTGACGCGCCGAATCGCGAAGAAGCCTGCACCGACCGCACCCGTTCGAACATCCCCCAGCAGGCGCTCGTGATGCTCAACGACCCAACCTATGTCGAGGCCGCGCGTGCCTTTGCGGTCCGCGTGCTCGCCGAGAAAGGCGATGACGACCAACGTATCACGTGGGCTTGGCGCCGCGCCCTGCAACGTGCGCCCGACCAGACCGAACTGCAGACCCTCCGCAAAGTCGTCACCGACCGTCGCACGGCCTACCAAAAGGACCCCGCCGCCGCCGCCGAGTTACTGAAAGTCGGCCTCACCCCGCCACCGGTCGGAGTTGATCCCATGGAACTCGCCGCCTGGTCGCACGTCACACGCGTGCTTCTGAATCTGCACGAAACCCTGACCCGCGACTAAAGATGGACCCACAGATTCAATCCGCCCTGACCCGCCGCGCCTTCCTCGGTAAGAGCGCACAAGGCGTGGGCGGCGTCGCACTGGCCTCGCTCCTGGGCTCCTCAACGCTCTCCGCCTCCCCCGGCATCCTGAGCAAACTTCCCCTACCTCAGAAAGCCAAGCGCGTCATCTGGCTGAGCATGGCCGGCGGCCCTTCCCACCTCGAGACTTTCGACCCCAAGCCAAAGCTCGCTGAGATGCACGGACAGCCGATGCCCGAGAGCTTCACCAAAGGCCAGCAGCTCGCGCAGCTCCAAGGTCAGAAGCTCACCTGTTTCGGACCGCAGCATAAGTTCGCTAAGTTCGGTCGTAACCAGACAGAAATCTGCGATCAGTTTCCGCTGATTGGCGCGTCCCTGGATGATATCTGCCTCATCCGCTCGATGACCACCGATGCAATTAATCACGACCCGGCGCACATGTTCATGAATACCGGCTCGCAGATCGCCGGGCGGCCCAGCATGGGCTCTTGGGTGACCTACGGACTCGGTGTCGAATCCGAGGACCTGCCGGGCTTCGTCGTCCTGACCTCGCTCGGCAAGGGCGGCCAGAATCAGCCTATCGCCGCGCGCCAATGGAGTAGCGGCTTCCTGCCCTCCAAGCACCAAGGCGTGCAACTCCGCAGTAAGGGCGACCCGGTCCTTTATCTCACCAATCCGCCCGGTATTTCGCGTGAAGCGCAAGGCGGCGACGTCGACGGCATCGCCGCGCTTAACCACCATCATCAGCTCGCGGCGGCCGACCCCGAGATCGCCACGCGCATCGCCCAATATGAAATGGCGTTCAAGATGCAGGCTAGCGTACCCAAGCTCATGGACGTCAAAGGCGAGGACGCTAAGACCCTCGAGCTCTACGGCTGCCAGCCTGGAGACGGCTCGTTCGCATCCAACTGCCTGCTCGCACGACGCCTCGCCGAACGCGGCGTCCGCTTCATCCAGCTTTACCACAAGGACTGGGATCACCACGGCGGCGTCAAAGACGGCATCGCCCTCAAGGCCGCGGAAATCGACCG
>CAIRLQ010000003.1 GCA_903879465.1 uncultured Opitutia bacterium
ACCTCACCACCCTTCCCCCGCACGAAGTGGCGTGGGGACATGCCCTCCGCTGGACCGTAGCAGCGACCGAGAACGATAATCTGACTATTAATCTGAGCATCGAAGCGATAGGTCGTACGGCTATCTCTGAAGAACAACGTCAACGCATCGAGGTACTGGGATACCGTGCCTCGATTGTCGCCGGACAAGTAGAAGACCGGACACTTAATGCACTGCGTGAACTCGCTGCGGCCGCCCAAGGCACCCCGCTGGCTTTCGCCTACGCGCGCAACCTCGCCCTCGCCGAAGCACACAAGGGTAATCTCAAGAACGCCGCCGAAGCGCTGTCGAAGGCCGGCCAACTATCACCGGCACGGCAGGCTGAATCCGACCTCCTCGCCGGACTCATCCTCGGCTCCAATACCCCAGAAGGCCGTCAAAAGCTCAAGGATGCCGCCAAGAACCCAGCCAACACCGCCGTTCGCCTCACCGCACTACGCGCCTTGGTCGCCGCCGCGGCACCACCCGCCAAGGCTAATTCGCTCAACGACGCCAGCGACTACAAGGCCATCGCCAATGAAGTGAACGACTTTCTCCTGCGCCGCAACCCGGGTCAGCTCTCCTATTTCTGCCCACGCGATATTAAAGTACTCGACGCCATTCACCTCGCCCGAGCCCAGCTGATGCTCTTTGCCGGTAACCGCGAAAAAGCCCGCCAAGCCGCCGAAGATCTTCTGAAAGATGTTCCTGCCAGCCCGCTGGCACGAGAAGCCACCCGCACGCTCGCCATCGCCACCTGGGGCGACGGCTCTTATCGCCTGGCCTCGACCCATCTGACTACCTTGGCGGAGAGCAGCGTAAACCCTGAACGCGCCCAGCTCCGCATCGCCGCCGCGGACTGTCTATTCCTCGCTAAGGATTACGTGCTAGCCGAGAAAGCCTACGCGGCCCTGCAAAAAGACGCCGCCGACACTAAGATCGCCGAGGACGCCTTCCATCAGCGCATCCTCTGCCTACTCGAAACAAACGACGACTTCACAACCTGGAGCCGCACCTGCGAGATCATCGAAGAGATGAACCGTTCGAACCGGACCAGCACCCGAAAACCCATCTGGAGCGCAATCTGGAACTTGGTAGAGGACGCCCGAAAATCCAACCGACCCGCCGACGCCGACAAACTCCTCACACGTCTCGCCCCTTTAACAACCGGAACGGACCTAGAGTTCTCCCTGCGCTTTGACTGGCAACGTGCCTTGATTTCGATTGCAAACAATAAGTCAACGCAGGCTGCGCAATTCGCAGATCAAATTATCGTCCGGCTAAAAAACCTGCCTGCCAACGAGCCGATGCTCAAAGCCGCCCCAGAGTTAAGCGGCTACGCCGCTTTACTCAAGGCACGCACCGCCCTCGACGCCGGCTCCCCCAAGGGCCTCGAAGAACTGGTCGCCCTGCGCAAGAATTTTGGCAAGGTTCCAGCAGCAGCCGCATCCTATCTTATCGAGGGACGCCACCACGCCTCGAAACAAGCCCACGCCGAAGCCCAGGCATGCTTTGAATCGCTGGCCAAGGAGTTTCAAGACGAACCTGCGCTGGCGGAATTCGCCGCTCTCGGGCTCTATGAAGCCGCCGAAGAAGCCGCCGCCCAAGCAGCCCATGACGGTGAAGCGAAACTCAAGTATGCCATCGAACTATTGGAACGCTTCACCGATAAGTATCCGCAGAATCCGCTCATCTTTCGAGTCGCCCTTCGTCGGGCGGAGATTCTCCGTTCACTCACACAATTCGATAAAGCATTACTAGTCCTCGAGAACCTCATCCGCGAAAAACCGACCGACCCCTCCCGCCCACAAGCTGAGATGGCGCGCGCAGATTCCCTATTCGGTCTCGCTGAACTCCGCCGTGACCTCAACGGCCAACTCTCCCGCCAAAGGGTCGGCCGCGCTGCCGACGCCTATGAACGTATCGCGGAATCCACCTGGGCCAAAGACTCACCAGAGATCAGTACTGAGGCATGGTATAAATGGGCGGTGGCGCTTATCGAGCGTGCTAAGACCGAGACCGCACTCGAAGCTAAAGTCACCCGACTGGAGGCACGTAAGGTGCTCATCCGAACCTTCGGTATCCTCCGTGGCCCGACCGCTACCAATATCACCGAGGGCGCCCAAAAACTATCCTCCGAAGGTCGACTCTGGCTGGCCCGATCCATCCTCCTGATGGGTGAAATCTGCGAACAAGACGGGGATCGAGAAGAAGCTATCGCCGCTTACAAGACGATTACCGAGGTAAACCGCGGCCTCCCCACCAATCAACCTTGCCTGACCGGACAAGCCACGGCCGAAAGCAAACTTGCGAGCCTCCGTAAATCCTCGTCCAATCCCGCCACGCCCCAATGAGAGACTTCACCTTCCCCTTCGATGCGGGCCCCTTTGTCTGGCTGCTGCTGATTCTCGCCTTCATCGCCTTGGTTTTCGTCGTCGAACGCGCCATGTTCCTGCACCGCGGTCTCGTCCTCTCCTCCGACTTCATCGAAGGGGTTCGTAATAATCTGCGCGCGGGGCGCCCCCTCGAGGCTCTCGCCGCCTGCGAAGAATCTCCCGGGCCGGTTCCGCGCGTAGTCAAGGCCGCCCTCCTCCGCTCCACCAGCGGCGAAGAAGCCATGCGTGCCTCCGCCACCGAAGCCGCCCTACTCGAACTCCCCGTCCTTGAACGCCGCCTAGGTACAATCTCCGCCATCGGCCGAGTCGCTCCGTTGCTCGGCCTAGCCGGTGCGGTCTTCTCCGGATTCCACCTAGCGACAGCCCTACGCGACGGTAGCGTCTACGCCGCCGCGGATCACCTCTTGCTCGACGTCCAAGCCGCCCTCGCGACTGCAGGCTTCGCCCTAGTCATCGCGGCGGGCTGTTCGATGGCTCACCATTTCCTCGTTGGTCGCGTCCGTTCCATCGTCACCGAGATGGAAATAGCCGCACACTCAATCATCACCTTCGTCCGCCACGAGCTTCCCGAAGAGAAGCCCAAATCATCCTAAGATGCAGACGCCTCTCGGAGTCCTCGCCAAGGTGCGCCCCACGGAGCGCGGCATCGATTTCGTCCCGATGGCGCTGACGTTCGTGTGCGCCGCCCTGATTTACGTCCTCAACTCGCAATTCGTTTTCGCCCCAGGGTTATATGTCGGCTTCGACAATCGACCCGGTGCAGTGTCGCGCAATCTCAAGACCCCCACTACGACCGTCGGGGACCTCGCCCGCACCTCGCTGACGGTCACCCTGCTGTCGGCACGCGGCGCCGGTGTCTTCGTCGTAGCCGGCCGCGTCGTTGACCGGAAGGATCTCAGCACCGAATTACGACGTGTGGCAGCGGCCGGCGGCGCAGGTCGCCCAGTACTCATCAAGGCGGACGCCGCCCTGACAATGCAGAGTTTCCTCGAAGTCTGCGAGATGGCCCGCAAAGCCGGCTTCCCGGGCGTTCTTGTCGCGGCCGACGATCGCTGATTCACGGTTGCCAGAGGTCGGGAAGGTCCGACATTCTGCGGCCAAGTGTCGACCCCCGCGCCCATCCCGCCAATCAATCCCGTGCCCCCCAGGCACATCGGGATTATTATGGACGGCAATGGCCGCTGGGCGGCCGCCAAAGGCCTGCCTCGGCTAGAAGGACACCGCCGCGGAGCAGAAAGGCTGATCGAAACCATCGATTCATGCATCGACCTTGGCGTAAATACTTTGACGGTCTTCGCCTTCTCAGCGGAAAACTGGAAACGCCCACCGGAGGAAGTCAGCGGGCTGTTTAAATTGGGTGAATGGATTCTGCGAGCGCACCTCGCGCGACTCGAAAGACGCAACGTCCGCCTACGCGTCATCGGCGAACTCGCCGCCCTGCCTGAATTCGTCCGCAAGCCGCTCGAAGACGTCATTGCATCGAGCCGCAATAACACGGCCTTCAATCTCGTCGTCGCGCTCAATTATGGCGCCCGACAGGAAATCGTCAGCGCCACTCAGGCCATCGCGGCGGATGCGGCCGCCGGCAAGATTAACGCGGCGGATGTCAATTGGTCCGTGCTTGAATCGCATCTCCAGACCGCCGGCATGCCGGACCCTGACCTCATCATCCGTACCTCGGGCGAATTCCGCCTGAGCAACTTCCTGCTTCTACAATCGGCCTACGCTGAAATCGTCTTTGCCTCCGTCTTCTGGCCCGACTTCACCAAGGAACAACTCCACCTAGCCTTGGCAGAATACTCCAAGCGAGAACGTCGCTACGGCATGACCCACGAACAGGTGCAACCCATCACCCAGCCGTGAAAGACCGCGCCCTCAGCACCATTGGCCTCTGGGTCGTCGTAGGACTCGTGATCTGGGTCGGAGGATTCTTCTCTGTCGCTGAACAGTCTGCCTTCGGTCTGCTCGCCATCTTAGTCTGCGCCGCCCAGTACGAATTCTACCAACTTATCCGAAATATCGAAGGAGTAGGCCGCCCGAACCTCTCCGGAGTCGTCGCTGGTTTCGCTTTGCTCTTCGCCTTGTTCTTCTTGGCCGCGGAAGAAGCGAGAGCCAACTACCTCCTGCTCGGCGGAGCGCTCTGCTTCGGAGCTCACTTGCTCTCGCTTCTCAGGACACCTGGACAGGTCCCCATGTTGCTCCGCCGCTTCCCTACGCTTTACGGATTTGCCTATATCCCGTTCATGCTGGCCTCCTTGATCGCTATCGCGCGCATGAAAGACGGCCACCTGCTCACGGCGAAATCGGTCGGGCTCTACTATGTCGTCTGGGTCTTCGTGGCCACAAAGTTTACGGACGTTGGCGGTCTGATCTTCGGCGTTCCCTTTGGAAAACATAAGATTGCCCCCAGCATCAGCCCCGCGAAGAGCTGGGAAGGATGCGTCGGCGGCATTGCCACTTCCGCCGCCGCATCCGCGCTCTTTGCTTGGATCTGCACGGGACCTCTCGGACTCAACTTCATGATTCCTTGGAAAGCCGCACTGCTGTCGTTGCCTATCGCCGCGTTAAGCATTCCTTCCGACCTTATTGAATCCGTCTTCAAACGCCTCGCAGGCGCAAAAGACTCCGGTGCGACGATTCCCGGCATCGGGGGCGCACTCGACCTCATCGATAGCATGGTACTGACCGCACCGGCGGCGCTCATCCTACTCTCCTTCTATCTCGAGTGGGCTAAGCGAGCAGGATGACCACGCCCGCCCCAGCCATCCATGTGCTGACGGGGCCGTCGGCCGTCGGCAAGACGGAGGCAGCGATGGTCTGGGCGGAGAAGCATGATGCCGAAATCCTTTCTTGTGACTCGGTCTGCGTTTATCGCGGCATGGATATCGGCGCGGCCAAGCCGACAGCTGAAGAACAATGTCGCATCCGCCACCATGGCCTCGACCAGGTCGAACCCGACGCGCGCTATTCCATTTCACAATACGTCGACATGGCTCGCTCGGCCATCGCCGCCGCCCACGGTCGGGGCAAACGCATCCTCGTCACGGGCGGCAGCGGCTTCTACCTCGCGGCATTCTTCGGCCCCGTCACCGACGAGCTGGAGATTCCGCACGCCATCACAGACGAAGTACGCTCCCTGCAACGCCAAGGAACCGCTTCCCTGCTCCTTCGGTTGCGCGAACTCGAAGGCCCCACCCTACCTGAGTGGCTCGATATCCAGAACCCAATCCGCGTTGCCAAAGCCTTGGAGCGCCGCCTCGCCTCCGGCCGTACCCTAGACTCTCTGCGAGACGAATTCCTGACCCGACGCGGACCTTTCGCTGACCACACAGTCACATTTGAGCTCTTGGAACGTCCCGATGACGAACTTAAGGCCCGCATATCCTCCCGAACGGCTGCCATGTTGCGCACTGGCCTGCTCGAGGAGTCCGAACGGCTCCTGGCCCTCAATCTCGACCCGAGCTGGCATCTTCCCGGGCGGTGGGCTATCGGGCGACCATGGACTGGCTAAGGGGCGGGAAACACGTTGCGATGGCTGGTTTAGCCGAACGCATCAACCTCGACACCTGGGCATTAGTTCGAAAACAGCGTAAGTGGTTCCGCAGGTTAGGATTAGCCCAAGATCCTGAAGAAGGGCCTGGGGGCCATATTTTGTGACCTCCAGAGACTGCCTATGTTAAAAAAGGGCCATTTACCTCATTTTGCAGCCTCCGTCCTTGCAACCCCTTGTTTTTTGTCCAATTTCGCCTTCACACCCCCTACCCACCCTAAACCATGCCCCTGAAACTCGGCCAGCCTCTCCCTGAAATCTCTCTCAAGCAGAAGACCGACGCCGGACTGGTGGACGTCAGCCTTCGCCGCAATGTCGGCAAGGGAAAAACCGTCATTCTTTTCGTTCCACTCGCCTTCACGGGCGTCTGCACCGAAGAGCTCTGCAAAGTCACCGGCCTCCTCGAGGAGTATAAAAAGCTCGGTGCTGACGTGATTGCCATCTCCGTGGATTCGCCTTTTGCCCAGGAAGCTTGGGCCAAGCAGGCCAACATCGGCCTCACCCTCGTTTCCGACTTCAATCGCGTCGCCATTAAGGCCTTCAAAGTTAAGGATACCCGCGTGATTCCTGAGAAATTCAGCCTCCTCAACGTCGCCAAGCGCTCCGTCTTCGTCGCTGACAAAGCCGGTAACGTGATCCACTCCGAAGTGAAGCGCGATCCGGCCTCGATGCCGAATTTCGCCAAGATCAAGAAGGCCGTCGAAGCCTAATCGTTAATCAGGCTTATTTGAAGGCGGTCGGGCTTGCCCCGACCGCCTTCTTTGCTTTTGGCTCATAGACCAACCGGCACCGACCGGCCCATCCATCTTATCACACCCCCGACCATGGCCCTCCCAGATCCCTTCAAAGCCCTCCGCCCTTTCTCTGCTGGCGGCAAGTCAGGGCAGATTTACTCCGTGCCCGCCCTTGAACAGGCCGGCCTCGGCAAGATTTCGCGCCTGCCGGTTTCCATCCGCCTCGTCCTCGAATCCGTGCTACGTAACTGCGACGGCATTGCCGTCACCGAGAACGACGTGAAGACGCTCGCCGCGTGGAACGCAGCCAAGCCCGTCGACACGGAAATTCCGTTCGTCGTTGCGCGTATCGTGCTGCAGGATTTCACCGGCGTACCGCTGCTCGTCGATCTCGCCGCCATGCGCGAAGCTGTCGCCAAGCTCGGCAAAGACTCTTCCGTCATCGAACCACTCGTCCCTGTCGACCTCGTCGTCGACCACTCGGTACAGGTCGACCGAGCCGGCACCGCCTCTTCGTTCCTCGAGAACCTACGCCAAGAATTCGGACGCAATACTGAACGCTACGAATTCCTCAAATGGGGCATGCAGGCCTTCAAGACCTTCGGGGTCGTGCCGCCAGCAATCGGTATCGTCCACCAGGTTAACCTGGAGTTCCTCGCGAAACTAGTCTTCCAAAAAGACGGCGTCTTTTACCCCGACACCCTTGTAGGCACCGACTCCCACACCACGATGATCAACGGTATCGGCGTCGTGGGTTGGGGCGTGGGCGGTATCGAAGCCGAAGCAGGCATGCTCGGCCAGCCGGTCTATTTCCAGACCCCCGAAGTCATCGGCGTCAACCTCACCGGACGCCTCCGCGAAGGCGTCACGGCGACTGACCTCACCCTCCGCCTCACGGAAATCCTCCGCAAGGCCAAGGTCGTCGGCAAGTTCGTCGAGTTCTACGGCGAAGGCACCGAAGCCCTCTCGCTCGCCGACCGCGCCACGATCGCCAACATGGCCCCGGAATACGGCGCCACGATGGGCTTCTTCCCGGTCGACGACAAGTCGCTCGACTATCTCCGCCAGACGGGCCGCGACGAGTCGCACATCGAACTCGTGAAGGAATACTACAAGGCCCAGGGCCTCTACGGCATCCCGAAGGCCGGCAGTATCGATTACACGCAAACCATCGACCTCGACATCAGCACGGTCGTCCCTTGCGTCTCCGGCCCGAAACGTCCGCAGGACCGTATCGACCTCCCGAAGATCGGGGATACTTTCAATACGCTCTTCACGGCGCCGAAGGATAAGAATGGCTTCGGCATGGCCGCCGCCGCCCGCGACGCCGCCGCGCCTGTCGGCAACACCGGTCGCCAACTGAAGCACGCCTCGGTCGTCATCGCCGCGATCACTTCTTGCACCAACACCTCCAACCCTTCCGTGATGGTGGCTGCCGGCCTCGTCGCCAAGAAGGCGGTCGAAAAAGGGCTCACGGTGAACCCGAACGTGAAGTGTTCGCTGGCCCCTGGCTCTCGCGTCGTCACCGATTACCTCAACGAGATCCATCTCTCAGACTACCTGGACCAACTCGGCTTTAATCTTGTCGGCTACGGTTGCACGACCTGCATCGGTAACTCCGGTCCGCTCGACGCCGACATCGAAGGCGCCATCAAGCAGGGCGACCTCGTCACGGCCTCGGTGCTCTCCGGTAACCGCAATTTCGAAGCCCGCGTCCACGGAGCGGTCCGTTCGAACTTCCTGATGTCCCCTCCCCTCGTCGTCGCCTTCGCCCTCGCCGGCCGCGTCGACATCGACCTCGACAGCGAACCGCTCGGCACAGGCAAGGATGGCAAGCCTGTCTTCCTCCAAGAGGTCTGGCCCACCCAGGCCGAAGTCGCCGACCACGTCGCCCGCGGCCTCAAGCCCGCGATGTTCAAGTCGAAGGACGCCGCCG
>CAIRLQ010000004.1 GCA_903879465.1 uncultured Opitutia bacterium
GGTGATAAGGATGTCTGGAGCGCGGCGCGGGCCATGGGTACGGAAATTAAACTCTGACATGGCTGCTTCATCGATGACGGGTTTCGGTCGGGCGGAATTAAATCTGCCCACCGCGCGTCTATCGGTTGAAATCGCCTCGGTTAATCAGAAGAATCTGCAAGTTTCGGTGTTCGGGCCCGAAGTATGGCCGGCCCTTGAATCCGCCGCCTCAGGCTGGATCCGGACCCGATTGCAGCGGGGTAAGGTGACCGCTCGTGTCACACAGGCGGCCGCCTCGGCTTCGTCCCGTCAATGGGATGCCGAGGCCGTCGCAGTGTCCTTGGACGAACTTTCCAAAATCGCCCAATGCGTCGGGGTGAAGTTTAGTCCAGACACGGACTTGATTCATCGTCTGTCGGAATCAAGCCGCCGGACTTCGGTGGCCTTACCCGAAATGTCCGAGGTGGAATCTCAGATCAAAGCAGCATTTGAGTCCGCCTTGTCCGGGCTAATCGCCATGCGGGCGCAAGAGGGTGCTTCGTTGTCGGCTGACCTTACGCAGCGTATTTTCCGGATCGGCCAGATGGTCAAAGGGATGGCCTTAGCCGAGAAGGGCGCCTCGGCGCGGCACCGTGAGGCGTTGTTAAAGCGGCTAAAGGAGGCCGGCCTGTCTCTGGATGTCGGCGACGAACGCGTCCTTAAGGAGCTGGCCTTGTTCGCCGACCGTTCGGATATCACCGAGGAGGTTGTCCGTCTTGAGAGCCACTTTTCTCAGTTCATTGATGAACTCAATCAGGCCAATGGTGGCCGAAAACTTGATTTCTTGGTTCAAGAGCTGCTACGTGAGGTTAATACTATTGGTAGTAAAGCGGCCGAAATCACCACGACTAAGCTAGTTTTGGAGGCCAAAACCGAGATAGAGCGCATTCGGGAGCAGGTCCAAAACCTCGAGTAAGGTTTTTGGGGTGCAGTATTGCCACCGCACCTTTCCCATGCCTTTGTCTATCAACGCTTACGCAACATCTATGTCCAACAACCTCACCAAGCGCGACATCGTCCTCAAGATTTTTACGGATAAGGGCTACCCGCAGAAGCACATCCGAGATTCGGTGCAGATGACCCTCGATGCCATCAGCGAAGCGCTTCTTTCTGGCCGCGATGTCGAGCTACGCAACTTTGGCGTCTTCCAGGTGCAGGTCCGTAAAAGTCGTATTGGTCGCAATCCGAATCGTCCTGAGACGGATGTCGTGATTCCTAAGCGCGCCGTGATCAAGTTCAAGGCCGGCAAGGAATTAAAGGCCAAGCTGAAGTCGTACGACGTCGAGAAGCCCGCTCAGTAATTCGCTTCGCGATGTCCGATATCAGAACGCTCCCCGGTTTCCGGGAGTTTTACCCCGAGGATCGCGCGATTCTTGGACATGTTATGGATGTATGGCGGAGGGCCTGCCGCCGTTATGGTTTCCGTGAATGGGAATCTCCCGTGCTCGAGCCTTTGGAACTCTTTACTGAGAAGTCCGGCGAGGAGATTGTTCGGCAGCTTTTTAATTTCGAAGATAAAGGCGGCCGCAAGGTCAGCCTGCGCCCGGAAATGACTCCTTCTTTGGCGCGCATGGTTGGCGCCAAGGCCAATGGGATGCCTAAGCCAATCCGCTGGTTCGCGATCGGCGAAAACTACCGTTACGAAAAGCCCCAGAAGGGGCGCCTTCGCGCCTTTTATCAGCTGAATGCCGACTTGCTCGGCGAAGCCGGTCCGGCGGCCGACGCCGAAATCATTGCGCTGTGCGCCGACTGCCTGCTGGGCTTCGGTCTGACCCAGCAGGATTTCCGTATCCGCGTCTCTGACCGCACTCTCTGGTTCCGCTACCTCGCCAGCGTCGGCGTACCGGAAACCCAGGCCGCCGCCGTCCTTAGCGTCGTCGATAAACTCGAACGCGGCGCGCCCAAAGATTTGCTGGATGCCATGAC
>CAIRLQ010000005.1 GCA_903879465.1 uncultured Opitutia bacterium
TGCGTCGATGACCAAGGTCGCCTCTTTGTAGGCGACTCTGCTGGCGTAAATTGGAGCCCGAAGAAATTCGAGACCGAACGACCAAACCGGATCCTCCTCCTGGAGGACCGGGACGGCGACGGTATCTACGAGCACAGCACCGTCTTCGCGGACAAACTCGCCTACCCTAAGGGGGCTTATTTTCTCAACGGCAGTCTCTACGTCACGGATACGCCAGGTGTCTGGAAGTTCACCGACACCACTGGCAGTGGAGTCGCCGATAAGCGCGAGCTGATCATCGGCGGCTTCCAGTGGACCGCCAACAGTGCGGATTGCCACGGACCGCGTCTCCACCCCGACGGACGACTCTATTGGACGCACGGCCGTAAAGGTCATAATATCAAACAGCAGGACGGCACGCCCGTCCACGAAGGTCTCAATAGTGGCATCTGGTCGATGAAGCCCGATGGCTCCGACGTTCGCTGGCACGCGCTCGGCTGCGCGGATAATCCCACGGGTCTCGACTTCACGCCCACTGGCGAGCTGATCGGCACCACCAATCTTTATTTCGGCAGCCCGCGCGTCGACACCCTCATGCAGTGGCAGCTCGGCGGCGTTTACGAGCGGCCGGACTTTCTGCGTATCATTGAGAATCTCCCTCGCACCCATGAGCGCATGCCGATTCTGCGCGAGCTCGGTCACATGGTGCCTAGCGGTTGTATCTTTTGGAAGAACGCCAATCCCTTGGCCACTGAAGGTCACCCCTGGGCGAGCGACCCTGCTCATCTCGAGCTGATGGTCTCGATGTATAACTCCCAGAAAGTCCTACGTTATGAGATGCAGAAGGAAGGCGCGACTTTTCGCACCACCGAGCACGAATTTTTTACCGTCGACCGCAAGGGCGCGCACTTGACCGACGTCATGGAGGACGTGGATGGCTCGCTGATCGTCTTCGACACCGGCACCTGGTATTCGCATTGCCCGGCCAGCTTGCTTAACGGCGAAAACGTCCCGGGGATGATTTATCGCATCCGGCGCACCGCTGAAGGGAAGGCCGCGCATGCGGCCGTGCGCGCCGCGCACAAGCCCCTGGAGCTGGCCAAGCCCAGAACCGACGCTGAGCTGCTGGCGCAACTCACTTCCGTCAACCAGGCCGAAGTTCGCCGCGGGCTCGAAGGCCTGACTTTCCGTGATGCGAAATCGCCTGCGGTCACCGAGGCCGTGCGCGGCTTGCTCGCCTGTGAAGCCGACCAGGTTCTGGAGCACGCGATCCTGACCGCTGGCATTCGCCTCGCTGGTTTCACCGCCGCCGATCTTTCTGCGGTGAAGGGCACGGTCGCCCAGGCCCGCTTGCTCCGGATTGTTTCGCAGACGCGTACGAAGGAGGCCGATTACAACGACGTCCTCAAGTTCGCCGTCACTGCGACGGATGCCGCCGACGCCGCCTTGGCGAAGAACGCCTACCTCGCGCTGGTCAAGGCGCCCGCCGCCGACAAGCTGCTGGACCCCATTTTTGAAGGCTGGCTAAAGAACGATGCGCCGTCAGCCGCACAGGTTGCCGCGTTGGAAAAGTTTTCTACGTCGATGGCCGGAAAGCCTGGCGTGGCTAAGGTCATCGCCGCGATGCTCGCGCACCCCAAGACTTCCGTCCGCCTGGCCGCCTTGCGCGCTATCTCCGCTCAGGCCGGCAAGGTCGACGCCAAGGCGTGGGCTCCGGTGCTCGAGGCCATGCTGGCGAAGGGTGCTTCGCCGCTGTTGCTCGATGCGCTCGCCCGCGTGAAGGATAAGCGATATGATGCGTTGCTGAACGCGCTAGCCGCGGATGCGACCAAACCTTCGACGCTACGGCTCAAAGCCTTACTCGCGCTTTCCGGAAGCGGCAGTACGCTCAGCGAACCTGCGTTCAAACTTCTCACCGAGTTACTACTCAATCCCGCCAACCCTGGATTGCGGATGGATGCGGCCACTCGTCTCGCCAACACCCCGCTTACGCCAGAGCAGTGGGAGGTCTACTTGGCGATCTTGCCCACGACCGGTCCGTTAGAGCAGAGCGAGTTGCTTATCGCGCTCGCATTGCAGCCTGTTTATAAGAACGTGAATCTGGTGCTCGGGAAGAAAATCGCCGCCGCCTTCGCTAAGTCGCCGCTGCTCGGCACCTTCAGCCCCGATCTCGTGCGCAAGGCTTTCGGTTTCCTGCCGCGGGAAGTCTACGAGATCCTGGAGCCTTCTTTCGACGCCGCCTTGGCGGCAAATGACGCCAAGAAAGAGCGCATGGGCGCGCTGGCGCTGGCCGCTGCCAAGAAAGGTGACGCCGCCAGTGGGCGACGTAACTTCGAAGCCGGCAAGGGCGCTTGCATTGCCTGCCATAAGATTGGGAACGTCGGCAACGAAGTCGGCCCGAATCTCTCCAAGATCGGCGGTATCCGCGTTGAACGCGAACTTGTGGAAAGCATCCTTTTCCCAAGCAACAGCATCGCGCGCGATTACGACCTTAATTCCTTCCAGCTGACCGATGGCACCAGCGTACTCGGCTTGATCAAAGGACGTTCGGCCGAGGGCGTCACCATCGTCGAAGCTTCTGGCCAGTCGCGCCTGCTCCCCCAGGAGTCAATCGCCGCGAGCACTCAGCTGACCACCAGTCTCATGCCTTCCGGTCTGGATGCCA
>CAIRLQ010000006.1 GCA_903879465.1 uncultured Opitutia bacterium
AGCCGCCCAAATCACCCAGGGGATCATCGACGCCGCTAAATCCGTCCGCAAGGACCTCATCTTCCTCAGCCACGGCGGCCCAATCAACACGCCCGAGGATGCGGCCTTCATCAACGAGCACACTGACACCGACGGCTTCGTCGGGGCCTCGAGCCTCGAGCGCATGGCGGTCGAGCAATCCCTCACCCAGCTCACGCAGCGCTTCAAACAGATACCGGTGAAGCGTAAGTTCTTTTGACCCATGGCCACGATCGCAGTTCTCGGCACGCTTGATTCCAAAGGCGAAGAACATGCCTTCGTGGCGGCATTGATTCATCGCTTCGGCTACGATACCCTGCTGATCGATGTCGGCACGGGCGGTCCTGCGACCGTCCAGCCGGACATCACCCGCGAGCAGGTCGCCGAGGCCATCGGACTGGACCTCGCTTCGCTTATGGCGAAGAAGGATCGCGGCGCCTGCGTGATTGCCATGACCCAGGCGGCCCCGGCGCTCGCGGCGAAACTGGCCGCGGAAGGACGCATCCAAGGCATCATCTCCCTCGGCGGAGGCGGTGGCACCGCCATCGGTACCGCTGCGATGCGCGCCCTGCCCCTCGGCTTCCCAAAACTGATGGTCTCAACTCTGGCCGCCGGCAACGTCGCACCATACCTCGGCACGAAGGACATCACGATGATGCCCAGCATCGCCGATGTCGCCGGCCTCAATCGCCTCTCCCGAGTGATTTTCACCCGCGCCGCCGGCGCCATCTGCGGGATGGTCGGTGCGGAACCGGAAGTCGGTGCCGCCAAACCGCTCATCGTCGCCAGCCAGTTCGGCAACACCACCACGTGCGTTACCGAAGCTAAGAAAGTCCTTGAAGCGGCCGGCTACGAAGTCCTCGTCTTCGCCGCCACCGGCACCGGTGGACGCATCATGGAATCCGTCATCGAGAGCGGAATCGTTGCCGGCGTACTCGACATTACGACCACCGAATGGGCCGATGAACTTGTCGGCGGGGTGCTCAACGCTGGCCCGACGCGCATGGATGCCGCCGCCAAGGCGAACGTACCGGTAGTCGTGGCTCCCGGCTGCCTCGATATGGTCAATTTCGGCGAGGTGGCCTCGATTCCAGAGAAATTCAAAGGGCGCAATTTCTACCTCCATAATCCGCAGGTCACGTTGATGCGCACGACGGCCGACGAATGTCGTCAGTTGGGCGAGATTGTCGCAAAGAAAGTCAACGCTTACGGGGCGGGCACGGCCATCATGATTCCGCGCAAAGCGCTTTCCGTCATCAGCGCCGAAGGCCAACCCTTCCACGACTCGGTGGCAGATAAGGCTCTTTTCGATGCCCTGAAGTCGATCGCCCAGGTGCCGGTGCAGGAATTCGATCTCGCGATTAACGACAAGGAATTCGCCCAATCCTGCGCCTATAAGTTGATTGAACTGATCGGGTGTCGCACGTGAACGAAGTCCGCACGCAACGGCTGGCATATGCAGCCATGCTCTTCAATATCATCGCATGGGGGATGTCATGGGTAAGCGTTCGGACCGTCCTAACCGAGTTGGACGCCGGACAGGTTGGCGCACTGCGCTATCTGGTTGCTTCCGCCGTGATGTTGCCGGTCTGGCTCTGGCGCGGCCGCCCGCTGCCCGCTAGATCAGACCTCGGGCTCGTGGCCCTGCTTGGTCTATTCGGATTTTGCTTCTATAACCTAGGCATCAACTTCGGGGAGAAGACCGTCGACGCTGGTACGGGCTCGCTGCTGATTTCGTTCCAGCCGATTCTCGTCATCATCATCGGTGTGCTACTCAGGCGCGAAACCGTCAGCCTGGTCGCATGGATCGGCATCCTCATCTCGATGGCGGGCGTTATTATGACCGCCATCGGCGGTTCGGTCGGACTGACCCTGAACCTCGGAACAATCCTGATCCTCGGCGCTGCTTTATCGTCCGCGATCCAAACCTTGATCAACAAGGCTCTTACTCGACGCTACTCTGCCCTGGACGTGACGACATGGGCCATCTGGATCGGGACGCTCGGGCTCCTCCCCTTCTCGCATGACCTACCCGAGGCGGCGCGCCACCTCTCGGCAAACGGACTGGCCCACCTCATCTTCCTCGGCGTCGTGCCGGCCGCGCTCTGTTACACGATTTTTGCATGGGTGCTCACGCAGGTGCCGATCGCCACGGCGATGAGCGCAGTTTACGCGATCCCAGTTTTCTCCCTCATCTTTGGCTGGTCGATGCTTGGTGAACAGCCGACCAGCCTGACACTCATCGGCGGAGCAGTGACAATCGTCGGCGTAGCCTGGGTGCAGATTCTGACGCGCCGGGAGAAATCCTGAGGTAGGGACAGCACCACGTGCTGTCCTAGTTTACCTTAAGAACGAACCATAGGACGGCACGTGGTGCCGTCCCTACCTTTTGCGCCTACCTCCCCAACTCGACCGTCGACCAAGGAGCCGTCCGCCCTTTGGCCTCTTCGCGGACCGCTTTGACTTCGTCGACCATTACCGCGGGCGCCTTATTACCGTAAGACTTCCGGACATAGGTCAGAACATCGGCGAGCTGCTGGTCGTCCAGACCCATAGGAGGCATGGGCACGAGGCCGTAATTCTTGCCGATGACCTGCGTCGGTCCGGCGAGTCCATGCATCACGATGCGAATTAGACGCTTCGCATCGCCGGCGACCCATTCGCTCCCAGCCAACGGAGGATAGACGCCCGCCAGACCCTGGCCCGCAGCTTGATGGCAATTAAGGCAGAGCCCCTCATAGATTGCCTGACCTGGCGAGACGACGGCCGGGCCGCTACTGATCAATTTCTTAAGATAAGCTGCCTGCAGTGCCGGAAGCTCCGCGGTGAGCTTAGCAGCCGCGGGCTGCAAATGCCGCACCGTCTCCTTCAAAGCGTAATCGAGAAACTTATCTGTCGGGTTGTCGAGGGCCGCCAGAGCCGTACGGAGCGAATCTTGGCCGCCAACATGACTCAGGGCCACGATAGCCTCCAGTCGCACGCGCGGCTGGGGGTCGGCGATGGCCTTGACCAGCCGGGCCTGCGCATCAGGAAGGCGATCCGCCCAAGCTCCCACCACGCGGGCGGCGTAAGCGCGCACCCGTAAATCAGCCGATGCCTGCAAATGATCGAGCAAGGCGGGGCGCACGGCCGAGTGCGACTGCAAGACGCCCATGGCCTCGAGCAATTGGGGTTCTGGGCGGTCCTTCGCGATGAAGGCATCTGCGGCGGCGATAACTTTGTCCGTCGGGCGATAGAACAGGAGGCGACGGGCCTGATAACGCGTCCACCGTTCAGGTGAACCCAGCTGAGCGAAGAGTTGTGCTTCGGTCATCGCCAAGAGATCCGGCTGCTTAACGACGGGCAAACCCTTGGCGGTGATGCGCCAGATGCGTCCATGCGAACGGTCGCGCCGGGGATCGGCGTAGCTGGCCTGATAATGTCCGATTACCGCATTGAACCAATCGCAGGCATAGAGCGCACCATCGGGCCCGACGGAAACATCGACGGGGCGGAAGGCTTTGCTACTGGAGATAATCGGGCTAACGATGCGCTCGGTCCGGAAGCCCGAGCCGTCGTCGACGAACCGATGCAGATCAAGGGTGTTACCAAAATAGCCACCGACCAGCGCCGTGCCTTGCAGTTCGGGCGGCATGGCCTTGGTCCCGATGATTTCGACAGAATTAGATTTCAAAGGTGAATCAAAGAGCGAATGCGTACCGGAGTATTCATCCGGCGTCTGGATCGCGCCGAGGCCCGGGAGACTATAATACCCCGCCACCCGATCCCCGCTCTTATGGAAGGGCTGAAAATAATCATCGAATGCGACGCCCCAGCAGTTGTGGCCGGCCTTGCCATACTGAAAGAAAGTCTGGAGCCGCTGGTTTTTGTAATCATAGCGCATCAGGCCAGACTTAGGCAGGCTGACGATGCCACGCGGCGTCTCGACGCGGGTGATGGCGTGCAGCCCCTGAGTCATCCATAACGTGCCATCGGGACCGTGGCTAATCGAGTTCACCAACTGATGGGTATCGCCGACGCCGAAGCCAGACATGAGAACCGTTGTACGATCGGCCTTACCGTCTCCGTCGGTGTCCTCGAGTAAAAGGAGGCGGTCAAAATCACAGACCAGCAACGAGACGATGCCGTCGTGCTCCCCCAAGGGCTCGACCCCTTGCACCATCGTGAGACCCTCCGCAAAGCGCACGGCCTTATCCGCCTTGCCGTCGCCATCCGTATCCTCGAGGCGCAGAATATAATCGCGCGGTTTCACGCCGGGGACGGCTTGAGGGTAAGTCGGGGAACAGCAGACATACAGACGACCCTTGGCATCCCAGGCAATCTGCGTGGGCTTGGCCACCCCGAGGGATTCATCGGCAAAGAGGTTCACCTCAAAACCATCGGCCACCTTGAAAGTCGCCTGCTCCTCGGCGGCGCTCATGACTTTCTCGGTGCTCACTGCCAGTCCGGCCTGAGGCGGCGGCGGCACAGAAGCCTGTCCTTGGGCCAGCGCTAGGATATGCGCATCCCAAGCGGCGACGAGAGGCTTATAAGCTTCGAAGTTCTGCTTTAGCGAAGGCGTGGGACCAAAACCTTTCCCGTAGTTCTGCGAGACGCGATCGCCATAAACGAAAGACCAGTTAGCTGGCCGCCAGCAATCCGCCCAGAGACGATTCTTCTCGATAATCGCTGGCCGAAGCTTCGCCGAGCGCTCCACAAGAGCAGGCTGACCGAGAGCCTTAGCACACTGTTCGCCGACTGCGGCAAGCCCTTCGGCTGAAAGGTGCAGACCATCGACCGAAAGCTCCTCACGCGTGACCTCGACCAGGTTCACATAAGGAAGACCTCGCTGCCTAGCAATCTCGGCGACGGCAGCGGCATAATCCACGACATCCTGCCGGCGGGCGGGCGTCGTCAGGTACGGCGGACGCTTTGAGGGCATAAAAGATACCGGCGAAAGCAGCACGATTCGCGGAGTGTGCCGACTCAACTCATCGAGTAGGCGATGATAGTCGGACTTGAACTTGGCGAGACCAGCTTGCCCCTCGAGCGCTTCAGCTTGGCCGAACTGGAGGAACAACATCGTCGCGCCAGCCGACTCCAGCTGGCCCTTCCACGGGCCGAAATTAAGATCACGCCACTGCTCGTGCACGGTATCAGCCTCCCACGCCATGGAACGAAAACGTGGATTCTTCGTGGCGAAAGCCGCGGTGAGACGCGACTCAATCTCCCCAGACTTCGCCTCGCGCACCAAGTTTTCCTGGCCGATGAAGACCACGACCTCATCCTGATTGAGGTCGAACTTTGCGTCCTTGAAAGCCGCCGGAGGGCTCCAAGCGGACTTTATCTCGCCGAACCGTGCCATCACCGCTTCCTTTGTGGTAATCTGAAGATCCGTCAGCGGATCGATGGAGATATTACGGAAATAAACTTGGGCCTTATTATTGCCATGAATCTGTAGGCCGATGAGACCAGCGGCGTCGTCGATCGCCGGGTCAGTCTCCGTGTAATCCAACGTGACCTTACCGTTCAGCTTGATGGTGATCCGGGGGCCTTCGGCCCTAATTTCGTAGGAGTTCCAATCGCCGACTTTCTCCAAGGTCTTGATCTCGGCTTCATTCGTCACACCCGAGGACCCGACCCCAGCACCGACGCGGGCGAGAAAGCGCTTACGTCGTGATTCATCATAAAGACAGCCCGTGTGACCTGCGCCGATGTCGGCCTGATAACCAAACATTTCATTCTCGGGCTTCGTGATTCGGACGCTACGAAATTGCACGCCCGAGTTCACGAAGCCCTCGGTGCCGACCAACTTATATTCAACCTTGAGGTGGAAGTTATAGAAAGCGCGCTTGGCGGTCAGGAATTCATTACGCGGATTGCCGGCCATGGAACCGCCAACGATGACACCGTTTTCGACCCGCCAGACCTTGGGATCGCCCTCCCAGCCATTAAGTGTTTTACCATCAAAGAGCGAAATTGGCGCCCCCAGAAGTCCGACGACGCCTGCAAACAGGAAAAGAATAGAGGTGAATCGCTTCATGGGGATAAGCGTTAGGCAATCTGGAGGACGGATTGTTCCAAGAGTTTAAATGCGGAGATAGGGCTAACCGCCCTCGGTCAGCCATGGTTAAGCGAGGGCGCTCAACCCTACCCGATAGCAAGAAATGGACGCACAAAGGCCAGAGGCTTTACGACCTCCAGCCCTCGGGACCTCGAGCCTTTCAGTCCTCGCTCTCAGGCCAACCCCAGATGTTTCAGTGCTTCGGGAGTAGGTCCGTCGAAGTTAAGCGTTGGGCGATTACCCACATAACCCACGTCCTTCATCCCCTGCGGGGTGGTGTAATAGCCGCCGGCAGCAAGGGAACGGAAGCGCCCGAAGAAATTCTGGTAAGCCTTGAACTCCTTCTTCACCGGAGTCTTGCCGCAAATGTCATCCGCAATTTGGCATTTCTGCACTTCAGCGAGTTCGGTAAACTTCTTCTGGAAACGCTTCGCGGACTCCGCGTCAATCCAATCCAGACCTTCCGTGATCACGGGCTTATCGGCGGCACAGTTCACATAGGGAGCGCTAATCCATTCATCGATGAAATCTTGTACGCCTAGCTGAGATGCTAACTTATCGTTCGCGGGGTCGTCCGGAGGAAGGATGAGGTCGATCAGCGCAATGGCCGCGATGCGCTGAGTCGGCGTCAGCGTCAGCGACCAAAGTTCGCCGGCGACATATTGTTTATTCAGCACCGGGTCGGTGCCGATGATCTTGCCGCTGCCTTCGATTGACAAAGCGCCAGGTTCCTTGGGGGCGCCGAGGACACTCTCCGTGACGGCGGCGGCGGCGACAGCCGCACCGAGCCATTTGATCGCCTGACGGCGGTCCATGTGGTGCGAGGATGAGGAGGAATTTTCCATGTTCGTGCGTGCTTAGATGTTACCCTTGCGCATCTCTTCGATGAGATGGTCGCTGGCCCGCCAGGCGAGCGCCATGATGGTCAGCGTGGGGTTCTTATCGGCGTTACTGCAGAAGGCCGAACCGTCGTTGAGAAGCAGGTTGGGCACATCCCAGCATTGATTCCACTGATTGGTGACGGAGGTGCGCTGGTCGGGCCCCATGATGCCGCCGCCGACTTCGTGGATGATGGCACCCGGGGAGGCGATGGCCTCTTCCTTGGTCCGACTGACATTACCGGGCTTACCCCCGATAGCCTCGATAATCATATGGAAAGTCTGCTGCATGTGGGCCGCCTGCTTGAGCTCGTGGTCAGACCACTTCCAATTGAAACGTAAAACCGAGATTCCCCATTTGTCTTTAACCGTCGGATCGAGCTCACAGAAGGAATCCTTGTTGGGAATCATTTCGCCACGACCGGCGAAACCGATGCCGGCGCCGTACTTCTGGCGAACTTCCTCCTTGTAGCTCTTGCCGTAACCAGGGCTAGCGCCGCCGGTGCCCAGACTCGGCATGCGGCGACCCGTTCCGAATTCGATATGATAGCCGCGGGCGAAGCCGAGCTTACTGGCCTCCTTGTACAGCCACCATGGGATGTAGACATGCGTACCTGCGCCTTCCTCATTATGTACGGGCAGGTTTTCAAAAGCCGGGACGCTGCCGCCGAGGCTCGCCCCGACCGTGTCCATGATGTACTTGCCGACGAGGCCAGATGAATTGGCCACCCCGCTGGGGAATCGATTGGATTTAGAATTCAACAGGATGCGTGCGGTCTCGCCCGAGCTTGCCGCCAGAATCACCGCACGACCTTTCACGGCGCGTTCCTGACCGGTGACCTTGTCGATATAGATAACACCATTAGCCTTCCCGTCGCTACCGACCGTCACTTCACGGGCATGGGCGTTGCAGAGAATGTCGAGATTGCCGGTCGCGAGCGCTGGAGGCAGGTGCACGGTCGTTGATTGATAGTTGGCCTTGATGGAGCACCCGCGGCCGCAATCGGTCGCCCAGAAACAAGCCGCACGGGCCTGCATGGCCTCGGCAAGGATACGCTGGGCCTTGGCGTTGTTCGGGTGCAGCCGCTTCGGGAAATTGACATGATCCTGGCGGGTGCTGAGCACCGCCCGGTGAATCGGAATCACGGGTAGGCCGAACTTGGCGATGTGCTTCTTGACGTAAAGCTCGCCGGCGCGGGCCTTGGGCGGAGGCAACAAAGTACCGTTCGGGGAGTCGGGAGTATTTTCGAGTCCTTCGTTAGAACCATAGACGCCTACGAGCATCTCGACCTTATCGTAATAAGGGCAACGTCTTCGTAGCTAATCGGCCAGTCGAAGCCTAGTCCGTCGCGAGAGTAAGGCTTGAAGTCGTAAGGACCGTTACGGAGCGAGATACGGCCCCAGTGATTAGTGCGGCCGCCCAGCATGCGCGGACGCCACCACTTAAAGTGGGTCTTGGGATCTGCAGAGGCCTGGGTGTAAGGCTCGTTCGGCACTTCCCAGCCGCCATCGACAGTCGCGTCCGCGAAACCGAAGGGCTTCTGCCGCGTCGGCATGCCGCGGAGAGGCATCTGACTCGGAGTCTGGAACATCGGCGTCTCGGTGATGGGGTCGTAATTGCGGCCGGCCTCGAGCATGAGCACCTTCACGCCATTCATGGTGAGGGTATAGGCGGACTGGCCGCCACCGGCACCGGAACCAACGACGATTACATCGTAGGTCGGCTGGAGATCTTTCTCGGTGATGATGGGCATGGGGTGCGGAAATTAGCGTGCGGAGCTGAAGCGCCAGGCGTCATTAAAGAAACCGGCGGCCTCAACCTTGCCAGGGTTCTGGGTGTCGGGCGCGGTGTTGAGATCGACCACCGCCCAATCGGGCAACTTGGCGATCTGCCGGGCGTTGTTCAGATAATCGTATTCGCGGTAAGTGAAGCTGCTATTGATGACGACGTAGCGGGTCGGGTTGAGCGGATTAGGATAGATAAGCACCGGGGCGTGATCGCCAGCACCGTAGGTCTTTCCGTCGACGACGAGCTTCTCAGCGGTCCAAGTGATCGGTAGCTTGGCGACGATCTTCGCAAGCACAGCGTTGCTCTGAGGGTCACCCCAGAGGATTAGGTTGTTCTTGGCGACGTCATCTTCCTTGACCTGCGTATCGGCCTTCACCGGGGCGAGTCCGCGGAACTGGCGACGCCATTCACGGGTGGCGTGGTCCATTTCTGACTTAACCCACCCACCGACCTTCGCATTGAGCGGCTGGCCGGTCGGAGTCACAAAAAGGAAGGTGTCCATGAACGCATCGTCGATCGGACCCGAGAGACCATGTTTCTTGGCCACCACGGATTCATCGAGTCCCTGCGAGAGGACCCACTTGCCGTTCTGACGGGCGAACTGGGCTGTCCAGGAGCGCTCGGAAGTGGCACGCACGGCCTCAACATCCTGTCCATCGATCTTCACCACAGTCTTCTCCCGCAGGGACTGCGGAGCGAAACCCGCGGGCATATCGAGCGTCAGGGCGGTGACGTTCTTGGTCCGGACGACGACCGTACGGTCATCGACGGCCTTGGCGTCTACACGGGCCTGCTGCCAGTGATTCTCCAGGCGATCGACCTGCACCCAGTGCATGCGATTATAGCGGAGGAAATAGGTCACGAAACTGACTTCCTTCGGCATGCGATTGCGACCGGCGGAAGCGATGATATTGAGGCGGCGTTCGATTTCGGCGAGCGAATCGGGGTGTAGACGATGAGCGGTCTTCGGCCCGATGATATGCGTCAACTCGATGTTTTCCTTGGCGAGGGTGCGCGCCATGATATCAGCGGCCTGCTTCTGTCCGTCGATTTCACCGCTGTAGGCAATGGTGGGGGCGTTGGTGAAATTGGCGGCGACGTCCGTGGCGTTATACCAAGACCACAGCGTCTTCTGCCAAGAAGGGATACGGCTGACTTCTTCTGACTGGAAAACTTTCAAGAACTCCGGCGTCTCGGAGAAACCGGCGCCGGGATTAATGGCACACCAGCGATCAGTGTAGTGGGCGCCGAACTGCCAGACCGCGGCTCCTCCCATGCTGAAGCCACGGATGAAGAGACGGTCATCGTCGATATTATAACTCTTGCGGGCGTGGGCATACGCCTCCCATAGATCGATTTCGCCGGCAAACTTGTTGGCGCAGCAATAGCGTCCATAGAGATGGAGAACGAGACGGTTGGTCGCCGGAAGCTGTCCAACGTTCTTGCGGCGGTCACCGAGAAAAGAAAGTTCCGAGAGGGTTTCGCCGCGGCCGTGACACCAGAAGTCGAGGCGCATCAACGAGCCTGAGTAGTTGTCCGGAATCACCATACCGTAAGGCTGCACCGAGCCGTCGATCTTGGATTTATAACCGCGTACCACCAAGCCGGTCTGCTTCGTCCAAGGGGTCTCACCTTTTAAGAATGACTCGGCACGTCCTTTGCCTTCGGCGACGAGGTCATGGGCGGTCTTAAACTCTCCCTTATTGAAATATTCGTTATAGCGACCGGCCCAATCGACCGCCTTGTGGTAAATTTCGATATCGGCTAGCAATTCCTCGAGACGAGGGTTCTTTGCCTGCGCCTTGGCCGCAGCATCGATGGCGACACGTAGCTCGGTCAGCTCCTTATCCAAAGAAACCTTATCAGCCTCCGGCAAGGCCACCGCCTTGTCCGTCGGCGGGATCGGACGAACGGCCGCAGGGATATTATCCTTTGGACCGTCGGCCAGGGCGGCCGCGGCAAAAAGAGCAAGAAGCAGGAGGGAGCGCATGTCGGGAGTAAAAGCAAAGAAGACCTGCGGGCAGGCCGTTCGGGGGTCCCACAGGTCTAGACTACGACCCAGCCGACCGACAAGAGTTCCTTCTATCAAGATAACGACACGAATGGGCCCGACTGGCCATTTTCCTCGCCTCCGCCCTTCCCCTTCCCCACATCTCCGGGCAATGGCCCTACTCAGTCTCCTCGACGTCTATGTCAGCTTCGGCGGCCCTCCCGTCCTGGACCACCTGAACCTCCAGATCGAGGAAGGCGAGCGAGTCTGTCTGCTCGGGCGCAACGGCGCGGGCAAGACTACCCTGATGCGCATCGCAGCCGGCGAATCCCCGCCCGACACCGGGACGGTCACGCAGCCCGACGGCGTCTGCATCTCCCGTCTGACTCAGGAAATTCCTGAAAACATTCCAGGCACAGTGCGCGACATCGTCACTTCCGGCCTACGAGGCGACGACCATTCGGAAGACTGGGAGAAAGACATCCGAGTTGACGACTTAATCGCCCGCCTCGGCCTACCCGAAGATCGCCTCTTCGAGGACCTCTCTGGCGGACTCAAGCGCCGCTGCCTGCTCGCCAAAGCGCTCGCGGCCAAGCCAGGACTCCTGCTCCTCGATGAGCCAACCAATCACATGGATTTGGATTCGATCCTGTGGATGGAGGAATTCCTCCTCGAACAGACAATCCCCCTCCTCTTCGTCACCCACGATCGTGCCTTCCTGCGCCGCATGGCTAATCGCATCATCGAGCTCGACCGTGGTAAACTCGCCAGCTGGTCCTGCGACTACGACACCTACCTCGTGCGCAAGGAAGAACTCTTCGTCGCCGAAGAACGCCAGCGTGCCGCCTTTGATAAGAAACTCGGCCAAGAAGAAGCCTGGTCGCGCCGTAGCCCCGGGGCTCGCCGCACGAAATCTAACGCCCGCATGGAGGCACTCAAGGTCATGCGCGATCAGCGCGGCGCCATGCGATCCGTGGCCGGCTCGGCGAAGATGGAAATCAGCGAAGCCGAACGATCCGGCGTCCGCGTGGTCGAAGCCGAGAATATCGCTTTCGCCTACCCGGGCGGCCAACCGATTATCCGCGACTTCAGCATTGTCCTCAACCGCGGCGATAAGGTCGGCCTCATCGGCCCCAACGGCGCCGGCAAGACCACCCTGGTCAAGATGCTACTCGGACAGCTCACGCCGACTTCGGGCAGCCTGAAGTTCGGAACGAAGATGGAAGTGGTTTACTTCGACCAGATGCGCGAACAGATCGACGACAATAAGACCGTCGCCGAAAACATCGCCGGCGACTCGGATACCGTCGAGGTCCAGGGCCGCTCGCGCCACGTCATCAGCTACCTACAGGACTTCCTATTCGACCCCACCCGCGCCCGGTCCAAGGCCAAGGTGCTCTCCGGGGGCGAACGCAACCGCCTGCTGCTTGCCCGACTCTTCACCAAGCCGGCCAATGTGCTTGTACTCGACGAACCCACCAATGACCTCGACGCCGAAACCCTCGACGTCCTCGAGGACATCCTCGTCGATTACGCTGGCACGCTCATCATGGTCTCACACGATCGTGCCTTCCTCGATAACGTCGTCACGAGCACCTTAGTCTTCGAAGGCAACGGCCTCGTAACCGAACACGCCGGCGGCTACACCGACTGGCGTAACGAACTCGCCCGCATTGCCGTGGCCAAGCGCACCGCCGGGGTCGGCGCTGCCGCCAAGCCCATCGTCGCATCGAAGTCAGCGTCGACCGCCGCTGCGGCCTCCAAACTTAATAATAAGGAACGCAAGGAGCTCGAGACCCTGCCAGCGAAGATTGAGCAACTCGAAGCCGAACAGGCCCAGATCACCGTGCAGCTCGGCGACCCCGAAATCTATAAAGATGGCGGCTCCAAGGCCGCCGGCCTCCAGAAGCGCCTCCACACTGCCGAAGCCGAGCACTCCGACGCACTCGCCCGGTGGATGGAGCTCGACGCCCGCAAGGACGCTTAAGGCTGGCCGGGCCAGGATGCGGCGGTTGGGTTGATGCCGTTTTCAGGTAAACACTGTCCTTATCGGAAGTTGCCTGTCCGGACGTGCCCGTCAGAATCATCGATATTAACCAGTAAAAAGTGGTTAATAAGACCAATAAAGCCTTGCGAAACCACCCGTTCAGACTGGCCCGTGTTTGTGCCGATTTATACGGCAACGGCTAACTTTCACCGAAGATCACGATGAAACGCCCACGTAATGTGCTTCTCGCGCTCGGATGGTATGACCACCGCCTACTCCAGGGCATCGCCACCTACGCCTCCGAGCACCGCTGGCATCTGGCCTCCCACAGCATCATCCACGAGAAAGTGATCCCTTGGGGTTGGGAGGGCGACGGCATCCTCGCGTGGCTCGGTGCGGGCGACGACCTGGCGGACTTTGTGCTCAAGGCGAAGAAGCCCACGGTCGATTTCTCACTGCGTCGCCGCGCCACACCATTTGCCCACGTGGTCCAGGATCACCTAAAAACTGGCGAGATGGTCGCCGATCATTTCATCGAGCGCGGCTTGAGTCGCTTCTGCTTCTACAGCGACACCGAGAACTGGTCGCAGGTCGAACGCGGCGAAGCCTTCAAGGCCGCCTTGAAACGCCGCGGGTTGGACTGCGAACACCTACGATGGGATTACGCCGACAAACGTGAGGCCGCCACGAAACAATGGTCGCGACGACGAAGTTGGCTGATGAACCGGCTCCGCGAGGCACCCAAGCCCCTCGCGGTCTTCGCCGCCAACGGCACTCTGGCCGTCGAAGTCCGGGAACTCTGCGAGGAGGCCGGCCTTCACGTCCCCACCCAGGTCGCGATTGTGGGGATCGATGACTACCTGCTCTCCGTCGGGGCCATCAAGAAGTTCGTCTCGGGCGTCGATACGAACCTAGAGGAACAAGGTTACCGCGGTGCCGAACTGCTCGATCGTCTCATGCAGGGCGAGAAAGCCCCGACCGAGCCCGTGCGCATCCAACCGGCGGCCGTCATCACCCGTATGAGCAGCGACGTGCTCGCCACCGGCCATGACGGTGTCATCCGGGCGCTGCACCATATCACGGACCACTTTAGCGGACCGTTAGGCGTCAAAGAACTCGCCGCCATCGCCCACATGTCCGAACGCGGCCTGCGCCAAGCGTTCGTGAAACACATCGGTTGCACCCCGGGCGACCGACTACGGACCATCCGCATCGACTCCTCCAAGCGGCTACTGGCCGGCTCTTCGGAGAAAATCGAGGCTATCGCCCATCGCTGCGGCTATCCCAACCTCAATTCCTTCTTCGCCGCCTTCCGCCGTAGTGAAAACATGACTCCGGCCGAATACCGGCGGATTATGCGCTTCCGCAGCTGAGCCGACCGATTACTCCGCCAACGCGTGAATGGTGTTGATCACCTGCCCGCGTAGCTCGGCGCCATTGGCCGCCTTGATGTCATACTTGATGCGCATCTGCATGGCTGGACGGAGGTCGGAAATCTCGAGGAATACGGAGCGGCCATCCTCAGAGAGAGTCGCGGACTTGACGGTCATCAGGTCGTGCTTGCGCTCAGTCATCTGCACCTTGCTGAACTCAGGCTTGCCGTCTTTGCCGACATCGGCCGCCGACAACTTCTTCTCGATTGTAGAAACATCGGGCGAACCGTAGGCCGAGGACCAGACATAGTTCCAGACTTCGACGTTCCAATTGGCGGCGTCGAGGGCAAGTTTGGCATCCAGCGTACAGGCGAACTCGATGTGCATGCCTTTCGCGCTGGCTTTCAGATTAAGGGGCATCTTGACGGCTTCGCCGGTGTAACGCACGCGCTGGAAGCAGCCATTCTGCGTGGCGGTGGTCTGCCAACCACGAAGGCCGGTAACATAAAGTTGTCCGTCCTTCGGATTGAAACGGGCCCGCATGGCACCGCTGGCGAAATCGACGTTAAAGCGCGCCACCCCACCCTGGATCTGAGGCTGGCCCTTGAAG
>CAIRLQ010000007.1 GCA_903879465.1 uncultured Opitutia bacterium
CAGCTGCAGGCGGCCGAGGTAGGCGTTGAGGTCGGTCGAACGCAGGTTGTAGCCGGCGTAGTAGAAGCTGTAGAACTCGCGGAAGTCATCGATCTGGAATTCTTTCTTCCAGGCCTGACGGTCGGCTTCCGGCACGTCGCGCGACCAGCCGTGCGAGCGGATGGAGAGCATCACGCTGTAGAGCTTATCGTCGCTGGTGGTGATGGCGCCGCCTTCGATGGTCGAGATATGGTGGCCGTAGTAGAAGGAGAAGGAGCCGGCCAGGGAAAGCGCGCCGGTCTTGATGCCCTTGTATTCCGAGCCGAGCGCCTCGCAGGCGTCTTCGATGACCAGGCAGCCGTGCTGGGCGCAGAGGCGGCGGATGGCGTCCATCTGGTTCGGGTGGCCGAGGATATGGACGAGGATGAGGAGCGCGGGCTGCTCCTTCTTCAGGAGCTGCTCGAGGTGGTTGAGGTCGACTCCGAGGTCCTTGGCGTCGGAGTCGCAGAGGAAGCACTCGAAGCCCATCTGCACGAACGGCGAGAGCGTGGTGATCCACGAGACCGCCGGGACGATGACCTTCTTGTTCCGCAGGTAGCCGGCCTCGAGGAGGCTGTAGGCCATGAGCAGGTTCGCGGACGAGCCGCTATTCACCATGATGCTGTACTTCGTGCCCGTATAGGCGGCGAACTCCGCCTCGAACTGGCGGGTGAGCGGGCCCTTGGTGACCTGGTGGCCCTCCTTGAGCCAATCGGCGAGGGAGGACATCTCCTCGGCGGAGATCGTGTTGTCGGCCAGCTTGACGGTGCGTCGGGTCATTTCGATTTGCGGTTACGGGGATGAAAGAGGCGGCGGAGGCCGGAGGCGAGGTTCGCCTTCAGCTTCATGCAACCCAAGGTGACATCGGCGATAAGGTCGAGTCGGAAGGACTGGGCCAGCCAGAGGAGCGCGTAGAAGCGGCGCGACTCCTGATAGGCCCGACGAAGGGCGCGCTTCTTTTCCTTGTCGGCGCCCGCGGCGACGGTGATCGAGCCGGCGTGGTGCGAGAAGATCGCCAACGGTTCCGCGACGAAACCAACCTTGGGGTAGTTGAGCGTGGCCATCGCGGTCATGAGCCAATCGGGGCCGACGCCGCGATATTCGTGCCGGGCGAAAGGCACCTTACCCACGTACAGCGCGTTGAGGATGTCCTTGCGGCGCAAGATCGTCGCGCCAGGCGAGATGAGGCCACGCACCTGCTTGTGCATGAAGGCGCTGGCGGCACGGACGCCCGTCTCCCCGAATTCGGCGAACAGTTCATGATCGATGCGGCCGCTCTCCTCGTCGCGGAGCGCAACCCTGGAGAATACCAGGCCGACCTCGGGACCCATCAGGGCCATGCACTTCTCGATGTAGGTCGGCTCGAGGAAGTCGTCGTCGAAATTGAGATGGACGAACTCTGCCTTGGCGTTGATGACACCGTCGAGCCAGCAGAAGTGCACGCCATGGTCGACGTCGCGGCGCAGGTAGCGGATACGGTCGCCGAAGGAAGCGGCCACGGCCGGGGTGTCGTCGGAGCTACCGTGGTCGACGACGATAACCTCGCAGGCCTGGGTCTGGGCGAGGGCTGACTCGATGCAGCGACGTAGCATCGCCGACCGATTGAAGGTCGGGATGACGATGGTGACAAGCGGCGCGGTCATCGGCCGAGAATCTGGCGGAGCTTCGCAGTATCGGCAACCAAGGAGGTCGGCGTGCCCGTCGAGGCCGGGACGATCTTCAGGGCCTTCGGCGCGTGCGACTGGACGAAGTCGGCGATGCGGGTGCCACGGCCGGAGCCGATGTTAATGATGCCGGCGGCCTGACGTTCGGTCAGGTCGGCGATCGCGGCGACCAAGTCGTCGGCCAGGGATAAGTCGCGGACGTCGTCCACGCCGTGCAATGGGAAATCCTTGGCTAGGTCCTCGGTGGCGAAGCGGCGCTGCAACGTCGGGAAGAGGAACGAGCCCGTCTGCTCGGGGTGATAGAAACTGAAGATCCGGCCCACGCACCACGGCAGGCCCGCCGGGCCGGCGGAGGTCTCGACGACCTGTTCGCCCATGCGCTTGGACAGACCGTAAGGATTGATCGGGCTCACCGGGGCGTCTTCGCGGAGGGGCTCCGGCTGCGGGCGGTAGACGTGGCTGCTGCTGGCGTAGAAGAGCCAGGGCTTGCGCTCGCAGGCGGCCAAGGCCGAGACGAGGTTCGCCGTGCCACCGACGTTGACGCGGAAAGCACGGGCGGGATCGGCCTGGACAGTCTGGGTGGGCACCACCGCGGCGAAGTGCAGGACCGCCTCGGCACGGGCATCGGCGGCCCAGGCCTGCAGCGCCGGCAGGTCGCAGACATCGCCGGCGAATGAGCTCACCTCATGACCCCGCGAGAGCAGTTGCTTGATGGCAATCCGGCCCAAGATTCCCCGTCCTCCAGTGAGACCGATCCGCATGTGTCCAGCAGAGGCGCGAGCGGCTCTTCTTTCAACCAGAAAGCCTCTATTAATATGGGGTTGCCTCCATGTCGCTGACCGTAGGCAATAACGGTGCTCCCATGCCAGCGAAGCCGACACTCAGCGTAGTCGTTCCGACCTTTAACTGCGCTCCGCTGATGGAGCGGCATCTTGCGTCGATGGCCCTATGGGCCGACTTGGCGGATGAAATCGTCGTCGTGGATAGCCGCTCGACGGATGGTACGCTCGAACTTATCCGCGAGCACCTGCGGCACCCTAACCTGCGTATCATCATCCGTGATCGCGGACTCTACGAGTCCTGGAACGAAGGCATCGCCGCCACCCCCGGAGATTGGGTCTACATCAGCACCGCCGGCGACACCATCGAACGCGACCACCTGCGCCATCTCCTCGACCTTGGCGAACGAGCCGCGGCCG
>CAIRLQ010000008.1 GCA_903879465.1 uncultured Opitutia bacterium
CGCATCGCTGCCTGAACACCGTGACCGAAGAACGCCCCCATCCCCGGGACCCACTGCACGGTCTGACCCTGCAGAAACTCCTCGAAGCGATGGTTAAAAAACATGGCTGGAACGAGATGGCCCACCGCATCCCCATCCGCTGCTTCATGTTCGACCCGTCGATCAAATCCGCGCTCACCTTCCTGCGCAAGAACCCCTGGGCCCGCGAGAAACTCGAGAACTGGTACGTCGGCGAGATTCGTAAGTCGCAGGGATTAGGACTCTGAACGAATCTTGAGTTCGCCGTGGGGCGTGCCTCAACCTACCAGTAGACGGCGTAAAGTGCGGCTAAAGCGCCGACGAAGAGCACGAAGCCAATCGTGAACGCCGGGCCGGGACGGAAATCGCCCGGCGCGAGTTCGATTGCCTTGGCCTCGTCCGCCGAGTCATGTGTGATGAGGCTGACTACAATCATCAGGAAAGCCAGGATCAGGAAGACGTAACCCATACGGTCAAGGAACGGCATGGCGGGAGTCCAATACTTGAACGCCGCCGAAAGCGGAATGGTGAGTAGCGCGACCGTCAAGGCGCCGGCGTTATTCGCCCGCTTCCAGAAGAAGCCGAGAAGGAAGATGGCGCAAACGCCCGGGCTGATGAAGCCCGTGTATTCCTGAATATACTGCACGGCCTGGTCGAGCCGGCTGAGCTGCGGCGCCATCACGACGGCGACAGACAGCGCGCCGAGGATTGCCCAGCGTCCGACGTAGATAAGCTTGGCCTCCGTGGCCTTGGGATCGACATATCGCTTATAGAGGTCGAGCGAGAAGATGGTGCCAATGCTGTTGGCCTTACCGGCGAGGGACGCCACCACGGCTGCGGTCAGCGCCGCAAAAGAGAGGCCCCTCAAACCATCCGGCAAGAGCTGAATCAGCACCGAGTAACTCTTGTCGGGTTTCATTACACCAGCGGCGTCCAACATCTCCGGATGGTAAAGACCTTCTTGGTGCAGTACGTAGACCGCGATGCCCGGGATGACGACGATGAGCGGCATGATCAGCTTCAGTCCTCCGGCGAAAAGCATGCCCGCACGGGCGGTCTCCAGTTTCGCCCCAAGAGCGCGTTGGGTGATATACTGATTGCAGCCCCAATAGTTGATATTGGCCACCCACATACCGCCCAGCAGGATACCCAGCCCGGGTAAATCCCCGTAGCTCGGGTGATTCTTCGGGAAGATCATATGGAAGTGCGACGCGGCCTTGGTCTGCAGAAGTCCGAAGCCCGCCACCACCCCGCTCTGCCCGAAGTGCGTGGCGACCAGATCCAAGGCAAGCCAAGTAGTGACCAGACCCCCGATGACGAGTATGACGACTTGAATGACATCGGTGTAGCCAATGACCTTCATCCCCCCGAGGGTGATAATCAGGGCGAAGACCGCGAGGAACAGCAGGCACGAGAGAAAACCGAAGCCCGACATGCTCTGCACAGTCAAGGCACCGAGATACAGGATACTCGTCAGATTGACGAAGACATAGACGAGCAACCAGAACACCGCCATGATTGTCGCCACCAGCGGACCGAAGCGCTGGGTGAGGAACTGCGGCATGGTATGAATCTTATTCTTGATATACCCAGGCAGGAGAAAGAGCGCGACGAGCAGCAGCGCCAGCCCGCCTAGCCATTCGTAACTCGCGATCGCTAGGCCGAGTTTGAACCCCGAACCACTCATGCCAATGAACTGCTCGGCGGAAATATTGGAGGCGATGACGGAGGCGCCGATGGCCCACCATGTCAGCGAGCCCTCCGCGAGAAAGAAGTCCGTGGAGGAAGCCTCCGCCGTGTTACGGCGGCGGTAGATCCACAGGCCGTAGGCCGAGACGAGAACGAAGTAGGCAAGGAAGACGAGGGCGTCTAGGGTGCGCATGGTAGAGGGGTAAGTTAAATTAAAGGGTCACGCTCACGCCAGGGGCGGCGCGAGTCAGAAACGACACTTGGCCGAGGCCGCTGGCCTGGCGATAACGCAGTACGAGCTCGGCGCGGGCTGTCTCCGCGGTCGCAGCATCCACCAAGGCCACTACACAACCCCCGAAGCCACCCCCAGTCAGGCGGCAGCCATGGATGCCCGGAATATGACTGGCGAGTTCGACTAAGAGGTCGAGTTCCGGGCAGGAGACCTCGTAGTCATCGCGCAGTGAGGCGTGGCTGGCACACATCGCGACCCCGGCGGCCGGCCAGTCGCGGGCCTCGAGTGCAGCGACAAATGCCTGCACGCGGGCATTCTCGGTGATGACATGCCGGGCCCGGCGGAATTCGAGATTAGGCAATGCGTTCGGATTCAAATCGCCCAAGCTGACTTCCCGGAGCGACCGCACCCCGAGCATCCGGCAGGCGCTGACGCACTGCTTACGCCGTTGCGCGTATTCACCGTCGACGAGTGCGTGCTTCACTCCGCTGTGCACGACGAGGATAGCGATCTGCGGGGAGGTGAGGTCGACCTGGCGGATTGCGCGCGAACGGCAATCCAACAGCAGCGCGCGGCCTTCCTGGCAGAGCGTCACGGCGAACTGATCCATAATTCCACAAGGCACGCCGGCGAATTCATGTTCGGCCCGCTGACAGAGCAGTGCTTTATCCACCAGCGAAAGGGAGCGATGGCAGAGTTTTTCGATCGCCGTGGCGACGGCAACCTCAAGGGCCGCACTGCTGCCCAGACCAGCACCTTCGGGCAGGGTCGCCGACAAGGTGGCGGTGAATCCGGGAATCTGCCAACCGAGCCGCTGATAACCGGCGACGACTCCCGCGACATAACGACCCCAGTCCTGACGTCCGGCCTGAATGGGCTGGGTCAGGTCGATATCCACCGGCCCCTCTACCAGCGTACTTCGCAACACGATTCGCCGATCAGCCGCTGGTCGCACTTCCATCACCACCGAGCGTTCGATGGCCATCGGTAACACGAAGCCATCATTATAATCCGTGTGCTCACCGATCAGGTTGACTCGCCCTGGGGCGGTGACGCTGAAGGCTCCGGGCGACATGCGGTTACTTAGCCAGCTGGGTGAAGTCCGGATACACTAGGGCGTCAACCCGGCCTTCAAGGACATCGATCGAGTGTAGCAGGATATGGGTCGGCGCATATTTGCCGCCTTCGAGCTTCTTGGAAGCCTCGCCAGCGAAGACGCGCTTGAGCACGGGCAATGAGGGACGCGCCAGCTCGCCCAGGCGATCAATGACGTTGGCAGCGATCATAACCGTGCCATCAGCATCTTTCAGTTGAATCAGTCGCTCTAAGGCTTTCAAGGCATCGGCAGGCTTACCAAGACGGGCCAACGCTTCCGCGGCGGCGGCGGCAACGGCGCCCGACTTGTCATCCAAGGCCGCCCGCAGGGCCGTCTCCGCACCCGCTGCTTTCGTCCCAAGAATCGTGCAACCTTGGGCGCCCCACCAGCGCATCGGCTCACTCGAATCAGCCAAGGCAGCAATGAAGTGGGGGAGATTAGCCGGATCGCGATCAGAAGCCAAGCAGGCCAGCGCGTAGACCTTCTCAACATCCCAGGCTCCAATCACCCGCGAGGCGTCATAACCTTCCAAAGGCGAACCCTCAGGCAAGAGGCCATTGTCCATCACGCGGTGCGTCTGCCCGCGAAGTGCGGCGCGCATCTTCTCCAAGGTCGCACGGTGTGCGGGTGCGGCGGCGAGATTATGCACGCTATCAGGGTCGCTCACCATGTCGTAGAGCTCCTCCGAAGGCTTCGCGCCCCAGAACTGCGCCGTGGCGACGGTTAGGCGGCCGGCGGCGGCTTCGCGCGCCCAAGACTGATAGCCGCGGGCTTGGAACATGTATTCCAGA
>CAIRLQ010000009.1 GCA_903879465.1 uncultured Opitutia bacterium
GCGACTTTGGGCATTCGCCCGCGCTGGCCTTCCACGCTGTCCCCGCTGGACCGAGCCAAACAATGGCTTTCCCAGTCGACCCGCCATGCGAAGCAGTGGCTAAATACCTTCCGCAAACCGACGCCCTGACCATGCGCCCCCTTCGAATCGCTTTCAGCGACTTCATCTTCAGCCGCAATGACCGGGACCGGATGGCTTCGTTCGACCAGCAGGACAACGTCTTCACCCGCCTGCTCGCCAAGGAATATGACGTGCGTGTCGTGCCGATGGCCGAAGCCGAGGTGCTCGTCTATTCCACCTTCGGCGAAGCCCACCGCGCCTTTCGCGGCCGCAAGGTCTTCTATACCTCCGAGAACGTCCTGCCGGATTTCGACGCTTGCGACCACGCGATCACGTTCAGCCATCTCCCGGACGACCCCCGCCACTATCGCCTCCCGCAATACGTCTTCTACGTCGACGACGCCCGTCGTCTCATGAAGGGCGCCGGCTTCGACGCCGCGGCCTCCCTTCGAGCCAAGACCAAGTTCTGCAACTTCGTGGTCTCGAATCCGCGCTGCCCGCAGCGCAACCAGTTCTTCCGGAGGCTCAATCGTCGGAAGCGGGTCGACTCCGGTGGCCGCCACTTCAACAACCTCGGCCGACCCATCGCCGACAAGCTCGCCTTCGTCCGCGACTACAAGTTCACCTTGGCCTTCGAGAACTCGGTCTCCGACGGCTACACCACCGAGAAACTCGTCGAGCCGATGCTCGCCGGCAGCCTACCGATCTACTGGGGTAACCCCCAGGTCGCGCTCGACTTCAACCCGCGCAGCTTCATCGACATCTCGGCGTTCCCGGACTTTGACGCCGCCATCGAACATATCCTCAAGGTCGACGACGACGACGAGCTCTACCTGTCGTATTTCCGCGAACCCTGGTTTAACGGCGATACCCGGCCCAACTGGTTCGACGAAGGCGAGCATCTCGCCGCCTGGCGCCGCTTCCTGGCCACCCCATGGGTCGCACGCCCGCGCGTTTACCGTGACCGCGGCTTGCGCGATCACGCGCTCGGCACCGGATTGGGGCGACACCTCTCGAGCATCGGTACCAAGCTCGACGGGCTCCTCTGGAAAGCCGGCTGGCGGTTTTGACAGGCTGAAATCCGCTTATTTGGTTTGAGTCGACGACAAGGCGACCAAAGGTCACCCGCGTCGCTCCCGCATGCCGCCCCTCTATGTGATCAATCTCGACCGCGACAAGGAGCGGATGGCGACGCTGGAGGCGCACCTGCGAGCCCGTGGCGTCGACTATATCCGCGTCTCCGCGGTGCTGGGCAAGGAGGTGCCGGACTGGGAGAAGCTGGTCGACCCGCAGCTCTACGCGATTCGTAACCGCCGCCCGACGCCACGGGCCGGCGAGATCGGTTGCACCCTGAGCCACCTCAAGGTCTTGGAACTCTTCCTGCAGACGAACGAGCCTTGGTGCGTGGTGCTCGAAGACGACGTCGAGCTCCTTCCGGACTACGCCGAGGTCCTGCGGGCGCTCGGCGAGAAAGACGACTGGGACCTCGTGAAGCTCTTCTGTTTCCATGCGGGCATGCCCGTCCGAAAGCGCCGCCTGGCGGGCGCGCATCATCTCGTCGTGCACCTCACCCGCACGACCTCGTCAGCCGCTTACGCCGTCAATCGCCGCGGAGCAGAGACCTTGTTGAAGGCGATGCGCCCGATCACGGAACAGGTCGACCACGCACTGGATCGCCCCTGGGAGACCGGCCTGCGCATCCGCGGCATCCGTCCGATGCCCGTGACCCTGTCCGCGGACGCGCTCATCTCGACTATCGGCTACGCCGATAAGGAAGGCCGCGATAATTCGCCCCTACGCCTCCTCCGTCTGCTTGGCTTCCGGACGCATAAAGAGACGCGCCGGTTCTTCCACGGAATCGCGGAAGGTTTTCTACGCAAGCCGACGGACTAGCAGGGCTGCGCCACCTCGCGGAAGTGCTTCGCCACGTAGGCGATGTCTTCCGGCGTGATGTTGGCGTGGTTCGGCAGGTAGAGGCCGAAGTCATGCACCTTGTCGGCGACCGGCAGGTGCGTGACGCCGAACTTCTTGATCCAGAAAGGCTGGCGTCCCATCGAACCGCAGACGAGCGGACGGCACTCGACGCCTTGGGCGAGCATGTGCTTCGAGACCTCGAGGCGGTTCTTGGCGTAGGTGCCGAAGGAGAAGCTCGAGACGAAGCCGCCTTCGCTGGACTGGGACCAGAATTCCGGCAGGGCCTGGCGGTAGAGCTCGAAATTGCGGGCGCGGACCTTGGCGATCTCCGGCAAGCGCTTCAGCTGCAGTCGGCCGAGGTAGGCGTTGAGGTCGGTCGAACGCAGGTTGTAGCCGGCGTAGTAGAAGCTGTAGAACTCGCGGAAGTCATCGATCTGGAATTCCGTCTTCCAGGCCTGACGGTCGGCCTCTGGCACGTCGCGGGACCAGCCGTGCGAGCGGATGGAGAGCATCACGCTGTAGAGCTTGTCGTCGCTGGTGGTGATGGCGCCGCCCTCGATGGTCGAGATATGGTGGCCGTAGTAGAAGGAGAAGGAACCGGCCAGGGAAAGCGCGCCGGTCTTGATGCCCTTGTATTCCGAACCGAGGGCTTCGCAGGCGTCTTCGATGACCAGGCAGCCGTGCTGGGCGCAGAGGCGGCGGACAGCGTCCATCTGGTTCGGGTGGCCGAGGATGTGGACGAGGATGAGGAGCGCGGGCTGCTCCTTCTTCAGGAGCTGCTCGAGGTGGTTGAGGTCGAC
>CAIRLQ010000010.1 GCA_903879465.1 uncultured Opitutia bacterium
CGGCAGCATTAGGAGAGCCCCAACGATATAAACCCAGAAATGGGACCCGAAATGAAAATAGAGTAAGGCGGCCGTAATCGGTCCGATGACTCGAGCGAGCGAGCCAGCCGAGCGCAGGATGCCGAGGTTGCGCCCCTGTTCAGATGAGTCGGAGTAAAGTGAGACGAGTGCCGATACGCTCGGCAAGATGAGGCCGGTCGCGAAAGAAATCAGGCCGAGCCCTAGATAGAACCAGGACTTGGCGCCGTCCCCGGGCATAGCAGGAGTCGCCGGGATGAGGGCCACCAACACGAAGGCGGCGGCGGCGATCAGCATGCCCAGCATGATGACGCGCCGCTGACCCATGCGTTTGACGAGCTGCCGGGCGAGTCCTTGCGCAAAAATCATGCAGGCTCCGTTGAAGAGGAAAAGCCAAGCGTTGTCCCGCGGGCTGTAGGTAAAGAGGGCCAATGTCAGGAAAACAATCGTGTTCTCCATGCCAGTGAACGCGACATGATAGACGAGATTGGCAAAGGAAGTCCGGCGGACCGCCCCTGATCGTACCGTCGCAAGATCAAAGACCGAGGGCCGCTTGGCATCGGCGCCGGCCCGGCGTTCGGCAGCGAGCGTCTCAGGGAAGAACTTCACGACCAGCACATAATTCAGGATCGCGAGCGAGGCCGCGATGACCGCGGGCACCGAGAAAGGGTTTAATCCGAAAGAGCCTAAGACAGGCGAATGTGTAAACTGGTAAGAAGAGGCGAGGCCCCCGATGACGGGGCCGAAGACGAAGCCGAGGCCAATCGCAATGCCGACCACTGCCATGCCCTTGGTGCGCTCCTTCTCATCGGTGACATCAGCGGCGGCAGCGCTGGCGACGGCGATATTCCCAGCCATCATACCGGAGACAAGCCGGGTCAGCACGACCACCCAGAATTGGGCGGCGAAAATCCAGAGGAGATAGGAGAGCGCATTTCCAGCCAGCGTAATCGTCAGAATGCGACGGCGGCCCAGGCGATCCGAGAGCGCACCCCAGATAGGTGAGAAGATGAACTGCAAGAGTGAATACAACGTGCTAAGCAGGCCTCCGAACAAGACCGTCTTCTTAAAAACCGTGTCTCCGCCCATCCATTCCGCCGCTGCATTCAGTGAGCCAATCAGCGTGCCGGCCGTCCCTTCCGTCCGGATATAGTGGTCCAATAAATGAGGAAACAGCGGGATGATGATACTGAATCCCACAATATCCATGAACACCGTCAGGAAGATGAGTCCGAGGATGCGGCGCTGCGGGAGGACGGCTGGGGCGGACATGCGGCCAAGATGGGGTGAACCCGATTCTTCGCAAACAAAACAGCGGCTTGCGAAGGAAGCGGGGGCGGACGAGATTCTCCCCATGCGCCTGCCCTCCCTCCTCCTCCTGATCCTTGGCCTCGGCCTGGTCAATGGGCATGCCGCGACGGACCCCAAACTCCTCCTCCTCGAACAGAAGCTCGGTGGGTTCGAAGATAAAGACTACGCCAGCGCCGTCGAAAGGATGCTCGGGGAATTCGAATTACGCACCGGCGTAAGCCTTAAGCCCAGCAGCCGGCAGCGATGCGGGCTCAAGATCTCTTCCGAATCAGGCATCGGCCTCTCCACCCCCAAGCCGCTCGTCCGGGCGGTGAGTGCCGCCCTTCTGCGCCGCGGCTTCGCCCAGCGGGCCATTACTATCTGCGACGCTAAAACCGAAAAGATGAAACAAGCAGGCTTCCTGCCCACCCTGTCGACCGCCGACCAAACCTTTGAAGGCTACCCAGTCATCGTCTGGGAACAGTCCGTGGCGATCTGGGCTAAGGAACCGACCTTGCGCTACGAGAATCAAGTACTCCCCTCCCCGGGCTCTCCGCCCGTTGCCTGGGGTGATCCACGCGCGAGTATTCTGCCCAGGACCCTCACTGAGGAAGTCGACTTCTGGATCAACCTACCCGTCCTCAGCGACAGCAAGTCGCTCGGCGTCCACGGAGCGATGGCCGCCGCATCTCTAGGTAATATTTCTAATGCCGACCGTTTTCTCGAAAACCCTGCGTCCGCCGCCAAGGCGGCCGTCGAAGTCTGTGCCATCCCGAAACTTTCCAGGCACAACTTTCTCACAATTCTCTCACTCGAACGTTATCAGGTTCTCGGAGGACCGGTGTTTGACTCCACTTGGTGCCGCTCCGAGAAGACACTCCTGAGTAGCGCCAATCCGGTAATCATCGATTTCATCGGCCTGCAGAAGATCAACTCAGGCCGCGCGGCGGGCGGCGTCGAAACGATTCACCCTGAGCCGCCCATCTTCGAGCAGGCCAATTCTGGGGAAATCCGACTAGGTACGTGCCGGCCTTCCGACATCACGCTGGTCCGTCTGTCGGCCCCCTAATCAGCGCAAGGCCCGCAAATTAGCCAGACCAGCGCGGAAGGCGGCCAATTGGAATCGTCGGTAGACCGGCAAGCCCAGCCAGACATACCAACGGGCGGGACGGACGTGACAGGTGACAGCGAGAACCATCCGATCCTCCGAACGGCTGACTTCCGCGAGCCAATGCCCGCGGCCGTAATGTCGTTCGGTCGTGACATAACCCAGTTGGACTGACTGCGGTGTCACCTCAACCACATCAACCTCCACCATCGCGGGCAACATGAACGGCGGCAACCCTGGTAGGTTGGGCAACAGTAGTCCCAATCCAAGTCGATCACCGGTGCGCGCGGGCCGCCCCTCTTCTTCAAACTGCGTAAGGCGTACCATCACGTCATCGGGATAGAAACGATAAGCCAGTAAGGCTGCCTTAATGCGCGCAAAAGCCTCCGGGCACCACGGACCGAGATCCTGGCGGTGTGCATCCCGAAATACGGCTTCCGCAGGCGAACAAACGGCGACAGGTGAGTGACTTTCGGGCGCGGGGGGCGTCGGTCCGGCGAAGGCCGGCGCCTGTGCCGCGAGCCACAAGGCGCCGAG
>CAIRLQ010000011.1 GCA_903879465.1 uncultured Opitutia bacterium
ATCGGCATCGTGAAGAAGAACGCGATCATGATGGTAGACTTCGCGCTCGACGCTGAACGTAACCAAGGCTTGTCGCCTGAGGACGCAATCTATCAGGCCTGCCTCTTGCGTTTCCGACCGATTCTGATGACCACCATGGCGGCCTTACTCGGGGCGTTGCCCTTGATGCTAGGATCAGGAATGGGCTCAGAAATGCGCCAGCCTTTAGGCATCACGATGGTGGGTGGACTGATTGTCAGTCAGGTGCTGACCCTCTTTACCACGCCTGTCATCTACCTTTGGTTCGATCGTCTTAACCGCCGTCGCTCCAGGGGCGGGGCAGGGGAGGCTGCAGTCGTTGCGTCGTGAATATCGCCGCGTTCTTCATCCGACGCCCCGTCGCGACCACTTTGCTGACGCTTGCCATTGCGCTTTCGGGTCTGGCCGCCTTCCGCATTCTGCCGGTTTCGCCGCTGCCACAGGTGGACTATCCAACGATTTCCGTGTCCGCGGCGATGCCCGGCGCCAGTCCGGAAACTATGGCCGCTACGGTCGCGACGCCGCTGGAGCGCGCGCTAGGCCGGATCGCAGGGGTGACCGAAATCACTTCTTCTAGCACCCGGGGGAGTACGTCCATCGTTCTGCAATTTGATTTATCACGCGATATCAACGGGGCCGCCCGCGAAGTACAGTCCGCCATCAGCGCCGCGCGGAACCTGCTGCCTTCGGCGCTCACCACTAATCCGTACTATCGTAAATTAAACCCAGCGGATTCGCCCATCATGCTACTGGCGATTACTTCCGAGACCTATACCCGCCCGCAGATCTATGATACGGCCACCACCTTATTAGCGCAGAAGATTGCACAGATCGAAGGGGTGGGCGATGTCAGTGTGGGTGGTGGTGCCTTGCCCGCCGTGCGTGTTAACGTGAACCCGGCGCAATTGGGTTCCTATGGCGTCTCGCTCGAAGATGTGCGCAAGACCATCGCCGCCACGAACGTCAACTCCCCCAAGGGCTTCGTCGAATCAGTGGGTAACCGCTGGCAAGTGGTCGCTAATGACCAAGCCCTGCGGGCCCAGGATTACCTACCCTTGGTCATTAGTTACCGCGGTGGCACGCCCGTGATGATCTCGGATGTGGCGACCGTAACGGATTCAGTGGAAGATGTCCGCAATGCGGGCATCATGAACGGCAAGCCGGCAATTATCATTGTCGTCACGCGGCAGCCTGGTGCCAACATCATCGAGACCGTCGACCGCATTAAGGCGCAGATCCCCGCACTACAGGCATTGATGCCGCAAGGAATGGTGATGGCTTCGGCCATCGATCGTTCGGCGACCATCCGGAGTTCGCTCCATGAGGTGGAACGCTCGCTGCTCCTTTCGGTAGTACTGGTGACCTTGGTGGTCTTTCTTTTTCTTCGCGATATCCGGGTGACTTTGATCCCGGCCGTGGTCGTGCCAGTATCGATTCTCGGTACCTTTGGCGTAATGGCCTTGGCGGGCTTTTCCGTCAATAATCTGACCTTGATGGCGCTGACGGTCGCCACTGGGTTCGTCGTCGACGACGCAATTGTGGTCTTAGAAAATATCTCCCGGCACATGGAGGCGGGTATGCCTCGGCGAGAGGCCGCTTTGCAAGGGGCCAAGGAGGTGAGCTTCACGGTCATTTCTATCAGTATCTCCTTGGTCGCCGTCTTCATCCCTATCCTTCTTATGGGTGGATTGGTCGGCCGACTTTTCCGGGAGTTCGCGCTGACGCTTTCGGCGGCCATCGCGGTTTCTTTGGTCGTATCACTTAGTACGACCCCAATGATGTGTTCGCGCCTGCTCCGGAAGCAGCTCACGGACCTCAAGCCCAGCTATGTCGACCGCTTTTTTGGTTGGTTGCTGGCAGGCTACCGCCGGACCTTGCGATGGGTCCTGGAGCATAGTTTTGTCGTGCTACTGGCCTTGGCTGCGACTGTGGCCTTGAACGTCGTGCTCTACTCAACGATTCCCAAGGGCTTTTTCCCTCAGCAAGACACAGGTTTTCTGACGGGGAACATCGATGCCGACCAGAGCATCTCATTCCATCAAATGGAGGATAAGATGCTGAAGATGGCTGAAATCGTGCAGGCTGATCCAGCCGTAGCCGCCGTCAGTGCCGCGATTGGTGGTGGCCGGGGTGGCCCCATTAATTCCGCCCGACTCTATGTGTCACTCAAGCCACTGTCCGAACGCAGCGAGTCCGCCGAGCAGATTATCGCCCGGTTGCGCGGCAAGACGGCCCGGGTGACGGGCGCCCGGATGGTCTTGCAGGCGGCCCAGGATATCCGCATCGGCGGTCGGCAGAGCGCGGCGACTTATCAATACACGGTCCAGTCGGATGACCTCACGCTCCTGAACATATGGGTGCCGAAGATCCAGGCGGCGATGGCTACTTTGCCGGAACTCACAGACGTGAATACCGATTCGCAGAATCGCGGCCTCCAGACATATGTCACCTATGATCGGGATAAGATGGCGGCACTCGGCGTGACCGTCGATGTCGCCAATCGGACTCTCTACGATGCCTTTGGCCAACAGTCGGTCTCGATTCTCTTCAAGTCACTTAACCAATACCGAGTGATTATGGAGGTGAACACCGATCGCACAATGAGCTCGGAATCGTTACGCGATATCTTCGTGGTAACCGCGGCGGGGAAGCGGGTGCCGCTCACGACTTTCGCCCGTTATGAGCCGGCCAACGCGCCGTTGAGTGTCAATCACCAGGCCCAATTCGTGGCTAACACCATTTCCTTTAATCTTTCTCCTGGTAGTATGCTGAATGATGCTGACGTCGCCATTCGCCGAGCCTTGGGCGATATCGGTGTTCCCACGACGGTGCAGGGCGGCTTCCAGGGGACGGC
>CAIRLQ010000012.1 GCA_903879465.1 uncultured Opitutia bacterium
ATACCGTTCTGGTCAATACGTCTGCGCTCGCGATCAGTCCGGCGATGTATGCAAAGCTGCCCTATGACACCATTGCCGATCTGATGCCCATCACCCTGGGGGCTGCGGCGCCCAATATGATGGTGGTGCATCCATCCTTGCCGGTGAAGTCGATACGTGAATTGATTGCACTGGCCAAGGCGCGCAGCGCGAAAGGCGATGCACTAATGTACGCTTCCGGTGGCACTGGCACCAACGGACACCTGGCCACCGCACTGTTTCTCAGCATGGCGCAGATACAGATGACCCATGTCGCCTATAAGTCTGGGGCGCCCGCGGTGATAGACGTGATCGCGGGGCAGGTATTGTTGATGCTCGACACGGTTTCCAGCGTGATGCCACAGGTCAATGCCGGTAAGTTACGCGCGATCGGCGTTTCGGGAGCCAGCCGGTCATTGGCGGCTCCGTCGATACCGACGATCGCGGAATCCGGTGTGCCGGGGTATGCCTCCGGCCAATGGTATGGTTTGCTGGTGCCCGCGGGTACCCCCCAGGAAATCATCACTTGGCTGCATCGGGAAACCACGACGCTCCTGCGTTCACCGGGCGTCAAAGAGCGCCTTACCACAGAGGGTCTTGAGGTCGTCGCAAGCAACCCTGAAGAATTTGCCGCCCTGATCAAAGCGGATATCGCGAAGTGGACAAAGTTGGTCAAGACCATCGATCTGCCGCTGCTCTGAGGGCTGCAGACGTAGAGCGTGATTCGGTCGAATACCTGTTCGGCACGCTGTTGGCCGCAATAAAAAGGGCCGCATCAAGCGGCCCTTTTTATTTGTTTCCCACCGTTTTAACGGCCTGTTTCAACCTGCACCAGAGGTTCATTGCTGATTACCGGCAAAGCAGGCCGCACGCGGGGAGGACGCGGCGGCGCGGCGTGTGCCACCTTGCTCGCAGCGCGATGCAATTTCTCAGTATCAGTCTCAATCTGATCGAGCCCGTCAGGCAATACGAGAGGCTGCGGCGCTACCGGAGCCACAACCTGCGGCGGCGGCGGGGTGAACTCAACCACGCGTTCTTCGCTTGCAACCGAGGTATACGGCGTCGCCACGACCGGCGTCTCCGTAATCACCGGCGCAGCCACCACCACCGCTTCAGCTTGAGGTTGAGGTTGAACCTGAACTTCAGGGTGAGATTGAACCTGAACTTCAGCTTGGGTCTGAGCTGCCACCACAACCGGCGGCGCCTCAACCCTGACCTCGGCTTCGACTGGCGCTGCTGCCGCAACGTGCGCAACGGGTTCTACCGACCGCGTTTCGCCGCCCGAGACCTCGGCGTGAACGCTTTCTGTAGTGGCCGCCACCGGTGACTCCATCCCTGGCATGGCTGTCGCAACCACATCACCCGACGTCTCGTTGGCATTGGTGTCCGCGCCGTCAGATTGTCCAGTGCGCTCCGCACGGTCACGACCTCCGCGACCGCGACGACGACGACCACGACCGCCGCCTTCACGGCCCTCGCGCGCCTCGGCGGCGCCATTGCTCAGCTGTGCCTGTTGATCCTGCTCGGGCTGCTGTATTTCAGTGGTAGTGACGTCGGCGCTCGCCGGAACCTGCTCGCTACGCGGCGCGCGTTGTGCCTGGCCGTCACGGCGGGGGCCGTTGCGACCACCTTCACGTGGTGGGCGGGCCTCACGCGGTTCGCGCGGCTCACGCGCCTCGCGTGGCTCTGTGCTACGCGAACGGTCATTGCGGTCCGAACGGCTGCGCTCAGCGCCATCACCTTCAGCACGGGGTTGGTTACGGTCACGGCCCTCATCACGACGGCCATCGCGGCGCGATGAATCCGAGCGACCACGACGCGGGCCGCGGTCGGAGCGACCACCACGCTCGCCACGCTGTCCGCTCTCCCGCGTCGCCGAAGTTTCAGCTGCCGCGGTTGCGGCGGTGGCGGGCGAACGTTTAAACCAGCCAAAAATCTTGCTGATGATGCCGGGTTCCTCGTTGGCCGCCGGGGCTTGTGTCGTAGCTTTCTGCTTGGGCTCAATAATCGGAGCCGGCTGTGACGGCAGCGAGGCCTTGACCACTGCAGACGGACGCGGTGCGGCCGCCTCGGTTTGTGCCGATGGCAACAGATTTTCCGTTTTCTCGGGGGCA
>CAIRLQ010000013.1 GCA_903879465.1 uncultured Opitutia bacterium
CGATCTCCTGCGCTGGAACGGCGGCGGCGATCTCTTCGACGAGTCCATCGACTGCTTGATGGAAGTCGCACGGCTTCTTCCCGAGATACCAATCTGGGTAGTCACGCGCATCCCTGCGATGGCAGCGAAGGTGCCGGACGCGAAAAACGTGTTCGTTCACTTCAGCCTCGATCGGCACAGCATGGACCGCCGCGACAAGGCGCTCGAACTTCGTCCGCTAAACAGGAAGTTCTTCTTCTCGTATCAGGGCGAAAAGGGCGAGACGCCGCCCGACGACATCTGGACCAAAGTCTCGGTGGTCTTCTGGGACTGCTACAAGATGAAGGAGCTCCCGAAATGGAAGAAGGCCGGCATGGAAACCATCTGCCCTCTCAACTGGCGCCGGTTCGAAGGGAAAGACATCTGCGGCACCTGCGAGACCTGCCGACGCTGCTTCGACAACACCGCCTCGAAGCACGCGCACAAAGTCACCGGCGTACCGCGCGCCGCATAAACGACAAGAGCTGCGGCAACATGACTCAGACTAAAATACCGCATCAACGCTCGCTCTAACGCCCGAAGAAGGCGCCCAAGGTTAGGGCATACTTCGTCGCAACTTAAGGACCCTCTCAATCATAATGAAACGGAACACGGATCTCAACTACCTCACCTTCCTGCGTGAACTGGAAAGGGAGGTCACAGCCGGAGCTAATCAGAAGCTGCCGGATGATCGCGATGGACTAAAACGCGCGCGCAAGTGGTTTGAAGGAAGATTTGCCGGCAAGCTCTTCGCTTTCGCAGCTGGTCAGCTTTCCAAGGGCGAAGAGAAAATCGGGCAAGCCCTGTCTATCCGAGCCGAAGAGATGCGTGAACAGGAGAAACTCACCCTGTCCGCCATCCGAAAGCTAACCGAGATCCAGGATGTCTATGAGTTCGATCACCCGCCCAGCTGGCCGCCCGTGGTGCCCGTAGACCAATTGGTCTCGCGCTTTGTCGGCCACGCCATCGGCCTGCACTCTGAGAACCCGGAAGCAGCGCTAGCAACCTACATCGAGGCGTCGTTCCGGGATACTGTCATCCCCGCGCTTGCATGGGGTCTCCAAACGCAGCTCAGTCACCTTCCAGCCGAAGACAAAAGCTCAGCCGTAAGCGCCCTGGTGCGTCGCTTGGAATCGGACGCAGAGGCCAAAGTCGCTCCGACAAAACTTACCTTAGATACATCCGGCCGAGTTGCCGCCATTCCCTACCTGCGAATAGCCGAAGGACTCCTCCGCCTCCTCGGTCTTAAAGGTGCGGAATGGCGCATCAGTCCGGAAGCCATCGCAGGGCTTCGCCTGGAGCTGAAGTCGTCTTTCTTGGAATTAGTTTCTGACGAGTCTGGCGCCTTCCCTGCCATCCTTGCCACACACTATGGGCCTCGGCGTGGCGGCTCTGACCGTGCCCACGCAGTAGCACTCGCCCAGCGACGCACGGGCACCGCAGCCGCCTTCCTTAGGCAACGAATTGAGCTACTCGGAACCGCCCGAGCTCCTGAGCTCGACGACTTCCGTCGGCTCTGCGGCACCGACCTCCGTGCCGCCTGCCAGGAAGCGCAGGCGTGGCTGAGCTCCGACACGAGCAATGAGACAGCCGACCGGGGCCGCCTCGCGGCCGGGCGCGCCTACTGGCTGGCGCGGCAGACTTTCGGCAAGCACGACCTCGCGGCCGCCGAATGGCTGACCGCCCTTGTCGAACAGACTAACGAAAAGGGGGACGTCGTCCGTCGATCCTCGAGAGAGCTGGCTCCACAGGAACTTGAAGCCTTCGAGTGGGCAAGCAAGCTCACGCTACAGCTCCTGCGCGAAGCTGCGCGGAAATACCGGGGCCAGGATGAACTCCGCGCCCTCTGCCTCCGCTTCGCCGCCGGCTATGCAACCAATCCGCGCTATCACCGGGCATCCGCCGTTCTCGCGCTCCAGCAGGTCGTGGTCGAGGAATACGCACGCGAACCCAAGGCGCGTGCACGCCTGACGGATATGTTCCGCGCACGCATCGCATGGCAAAGCCAGGCCACCCTGCTGCCGACCAAGAACCGCGCAGAGATCCGACAGGCGGCCAGCTTTTACCAATCAGCCGTAACCGAAGGGGGCGACCCGAAGGACGGACTCGACGCCGAAGCACCGGTCCAGCTATTCCCCGAACTGCTGGCCTTCTTGGAAACTTACCACAATGAGTCAAAGGGCGGCGAGAAGTTGCTTCGCATCATCGACTACGTGGTGCAGCAAAACTACGGAATCTACTTCGACGCGGTGACCGAAAGGGGTCTACTCAATGACGGGATCGAGCAGTTTAAGGCATGGCACAGCCGGATTGAAAAGGGACTGATGGAACGCAACACGGATATTGCCCTACGCCTCAAGACGGCGAAGTCAAAGGGCGAGCCGACTACCAGTATCATCCTCCAGTACTGCATGAAGACGCTCGGGCGCACCGAATTTGGCTACGAACTAAGCAAAGAAGAGCCTGCCAAGGGCGCCTGAGACGAGGCCTAAGGCAAAAAAGTCGGCACCGTTAGGCGACGGAAAATCACCATGTCCTTCCGCAGGGCAGGCGTGATTTGGCGGATTTGTGCGACAAGGTCGTTCGCGCCACCGCCTAGATCGGAATTAAGAATAACGCATAAAAGTGGTCTCAAAGGCGGGTTATGCGCAGCCGCCCCTCTGGTCGCCAAGCGACAGACGGCCTAATAGTACCATGAGCACCATCAAAATCACCCCCACCGTCAGTTCCCTCCTCACCCAAAAGACCCTCGAAGGGTTCCATCCTGCCCGCGGGATGGTGATGACACACTTGTTGCCGATCGAGAATCACAAACTCAAGGACATGGCCAAGTGGATGGCCCCCCGCGCAGACGGCGACCATAACGACAAGGCGTGGTACCTGCGGGAGGCTGCGGTCAACATCGACGCATTACTCGCCATCCTCGCGAACCGGATGGGTTACGAGATGGCCGCCCTCGCCCAAGGAGATGGCCGAACGGGGCGACTGGGTCACGTCTGGACGGTCTATCGCCAGAATGCATCTGGCCCGCTCCTGATTCACTGGGTCATCGGCGATACGGAGATTCTGCTCAGCGTCGGCACGGTAGGCCGTCGCTGCGGAGTCGAATACGTCATCATGATGCTCGGCAACCCTCAGGCACACATGTTGATGCAACAGTTCGCGGCGGACCTGCGGCCGATATTCACCACGGGAGCAAACCGGCGCGTGGGCGCAACCCTCGATCGGCTCGAGGGTTGGGATAACCTAGGTTTCAGCCGCTTCGAACTAGACCATTGCTCGCCGGGCGTCTTCGAAGCGAATGGCACGATGCTCCTCGATGCCGACACCGAGCCTAGTGACGTCCGCCTCGAGGATTACCTCGAGCTGATGTACTCAGTTGAGCTGTTCGTCGACTCGCCGCAAGAAAAGCTCGGCTTCGCACCAAAACGACTGAAATGCCCTGGGCAGATGATCCTATCGGCCGGCAAGGAACTCCCCGCCTTCTACTATGAGACGAACAAGGCGATCTCCTGGGAGATTAAGAACATCATCCACGCTAAGAGCGCTCAGCGCGTCCAGGAACTGATGAGCCTGATGTTCGACTGCGAGTTCAAACTGTGAGTTCAAACTGTGAGCAGGAATTGAGTGGAGATAGTTAGTTCAGCCCCGGGCGCGTAAGCGTCTCGGGGCTTTTTTATTTGTGACAGGGGCGCGACGGTGTCGCGACCGAATGGGATTAGGGTCAAGGCGGACGCGTCGCCGCCGCGTCCCTACCGGCGCGGCGAAGTCGCGAGGTATTGGCTGTTGGCGGTTAGCTGTTGGGAACACAAAGAGACGGCTAGGTCGTGACGCGGTCCCGACCCTACCGGCGCGACGGTGTC
>CAIRLQ010000014.1 GCA_903879465.1 uncultured Opitutia bacterium
CAAACATGGGGAGGGCCGTTACATGGACCCTGAAGGCGGGTTTTTTACCTTTGGTCTGACGAACCGGACCGCCATCATCTTAGTTGAGTTCGAAGGCAATCCTCACGCGCCTTGTGTGGAACAAGAAATCCGGCATTGCCTGTTGCGCCCGGAACAACGCCCGCTGCCCGCCGGCGAAAAACTGCGCGACCGCCTGCCCGCTTACGCGAACAACCAGCCGGGTGCGCTGACGCTCTGGCTCGACGCCAACCGCTTCTTCCGGCGCCTGCCGATGAGCACCCCTACCCGTCAGCGCTACGAGCAACTCCAGCCTTCGCTCGATTTCGAGATGTTGCTCACGCTCCGTACCGCCGGCAACGACTCCCTCGTCCTCGGGGGTAAATACCTCTATCAGTTCGATCGCTTCACCGAAGGCTCGCCCCGCGACCCACTCGCAGTCATCGCCAAGATAAGCCCGCCGAAGAATGCGGACCTGGGCTGGAAACTCATCAACCGTTGCGTCGATACGCTTGACTACGACGCGATGGTCGAGCGCATGCGCGGCGCGCTCAGCGACGACAAGTCCGCTGGAGCCCAGCAAGTGCTCGTGGAAAAATCCATCCCCACTGCTCGCGACGCGAAGTTCACCATGAACGCACGCTTCGACCCCAAGGCCGGGCCGCCCCTCATCGCGGCGATGTCCATCCTTACTCAGTAATCCAGCCAACCAGATGAAGACACGCGGCACCCTCTCTGTCTGGCTCATCGCTGCAGGGTTGATCATGCTCACCGGCTGCAAATCGGCCGAATCCAATGGAAACGGCAGCGGCACCGAGGACAGCACCAGCCCCACCGCCGTGAAGAAAGAGTCGCCCGGCTGGTTTAGTTGGATGCCGTCTTGGTCCTCGCTCAATCCGTTTTCAAGCAAGGAGGAAAGCAGTGTGAAGCCCGCCGCCTCCAATACGTCGGCCGCCGACAAGCATAGCGACGAGGGCAGCAAGAAGGGCCTGCGACCGAAGGCCGCCGCCTTCGAACCCATCGTACCCTACTCTTCGCAACGCCTCGAGTCCGCCATGACTGCGCTGGCCATGGCGGTCGAAGCCGAGAAAGCCTTCCAGAAGAAACATAGCGGCCCGCTCGACGAAGCCGATACCGCCAAGGCCCGACAGTTGCGCGAGGCCGTCGATGCAGCCCGTGAAAAAGTTTCCCGCACCCTGAGTTCGCCCGGCGGCCCTTCCTACCAACCTTCGGCCCAGCCTGCCGCCCCCGAGAAAAACCCTCCCGCGAGCCCGGGCGAAACCAAGTCCGAAAAACCCTTCAAGAAGGGTGATAAGAACGATGCCAAACGTGGTCCTTCCCAAGCAGACCTAAACCCTCAAGCGACGCTGGCCAAAGCCACTGACGCCGAAAAAAGCTTCGACCAAACCCTGCGACGCCGTCTCGGCGTCGCGGCCGACAAAGACCTGCAAGGCCTACTCACCCCCAGTGACATCGCTGAAAGAAACTGGCTCCACGACGCCGTCGAAGACGCCCGCCGCCGAGTCGCCTCGGCGCTCACCGATTCTAAGCACACCGCTCCCGACGCCGCCCCTAGCGTGATTAAAGGCCTCAGCGGCGACGGACAACCCACAGCTGCTTCCAGCATTCTGACCGCCACGCTACCCGCCATTCCCGACGCCAAGACGCCTGCCGTAGCCAAGCCGCCGCTCGCCTTCCGCCTGAGCGAATGGATCTCGGATGAGAAGGCCCACCAAGCCTGGCGCGACAAGCACCTCGCCAAACTGACCGAGGCCCCCGTTGTCCGCGAAAAGGAACAGGAGAAACTCCGCACCACCGTCATCAGCCGCTATGTGCTAAACGAAAAGACCGGCGCGCTGGAGAAAATCGAGACGACGGTCGCACTCCCCACTGAGCCTGCCAAGAAGTAACGGGCACAAAAAAGGCGCAGCCTGAGCTGCGCCTGAATGCGACGACATGCGGCGAACTTACTTAATCTCGCCAATCGAGATGTTGCGGTACTCGACCTTCATTTCAACGCCGGGGTGGATTTGTAGGCCGATTGCAAAGGCGGCCGGACAAGTGGCATCGACATATTCCACGACCTGCTCGCCATTGAGCCAAACGGTGTAGGTGTCGCCCTTGGCCTGATAGCGGACCTTGTTCCAGGCATCCTTCTTCCAGAGTTGCTCGAGCTTCTTGCACTGGCCGGCTTCCGGATACTTCCCCGTGGGGGCGTAGATGGAACAGGTCATATCTTTCTTAAGCGAACGAGAGACGCCGATCTTCATCTGCATGTCTTTCTTACCCTTGGCGTCCTTACGCAACATGATGCCGCTGTCGATATTGCCCGAATAACGGACTTCGCACTCGATGACGGCATCGGTGTAGGCCTTTTCGGTGTAGAGCATGTTACCTTTCTTGGCGGCGTTGTTCTCGCCGACGAGCACGCCGTCGACGACCTTCCAGAACTCGTTGTTCTGGGCGTTCTGCCAACCAGCGAGGTCCTTACCGTTGAAGGCGGACTCGAGTTTGACGTCGGCGGCAGAGGCCGAAACGACGAGGGCGGCGAAAGCCGCGAGGAGACGGAGGGATTTCATATTAGGGGTAGGGGTAGGGATAGGGGCAGGGGCCGGAGATACAATAAAAGAGCGATGCCGAAAACGGAGTTCCGCCTGCCGAAATCCATTTGCCTCCTGTTG
>CAIRLQ010000015.1 GCA_903879465.1 uncultured Opitutia bacterium
AACCAGGTGCCCCCGCTCCGCCCAAAATCATCGCACTCACCCAAGCCCAACAAGCCCTCTTCGAAAAAGGGAAGTCCACCTTCACCACCCTCTGTGCCGCCTGCCATCAGCCCCACGGCTACGGCCTCGACGGCCTCGCCCCGCCGCTTGTCGATAGCGACTGGGTGCTCGGCAAGCCTGACGTCACCGCCCGCATCATCCTTAACGGCCTCGGCGGACCAATCAAGGTCGGCGCCCGCACCTGGGATCTAACGATGCCGCCCTTGGGTGTTCTCAGCGACGAAGAAGTCGCTGGCGTACTCACCTACATCCGCCGCGAGTGGGAGCATAACGGCTCGCCGATTGACGCGCAGTTCGTCCAAGGCATCCGCAAGCAATTCGCGGATCACCCGAGCTCCTGGACTTCGGATGAACTTCGCCCGCCGCCCAAGAGGTCAGGCAAGGGTGCAAAGGAAGAATCCAAAAAATGATCGGGCTGAGGCTGGCTTGGCTACTGCCCCTATCCTTATTCGGAGCGGCAGAACTTAAGCTCACGTCACCGACCAATTATCAGGTCTTTCAACGTCAGGCCCGAAACGAAGGCCGACTGACCATCGCCGGATCTCGCCATGACGCCGACGGTGCCCAGCTCGAAATCCGCCTAACCGATAGCCAAGGCAAAGGTGAATGGCGCCGCGGGGAAGCTGGGCTAGCTGAAACGTTTAAACTGGATTGGGCCGCGCCCGCGGGCGGCTGGTACCGCCTGGAGACCCGCCTCTCCAAAGAAGGTAAGATCTTGGCCGAGCAGTCCGTCGAACATGTCGGCGTAGGCGAAATCTTCCTCGTCGCCGGGCAATCCAACTCCGCCAACCACGGCGAAGAGAAGCAGGCGGTAAAATCTGGATTAGTCTCCTCGTTTGATGGCGAAATCTGGCACCTGGCCCACGACCCGCAGCGCGGTGCGTCCGGAACGGGCGGCAGCTTCATGCCTCCACTGGGCGACGCACTGGCCGCTAAGCTCGGCGTGCCCATCGGCTTCATTCCCATCGGTATCGGCGCGACAAGCGTCCGCGAATGGCTGCCGGCGGGCGTACCCTTCCCCGCTCCACCGACGATCATCTCGCGGGTGACGAAACGGGACGACGGCTCATGGGAATGCAAAGGTGCGGCTTATGCTAACCTCGTGGCCCGCGAAAAACAGTTCGGCCCACATGGTTTCCGCGCCGTGCTTTGGCATCAGGGCGAAAGCGACGCCAATCAGAAAGACTCAACGCGCACTTTACCCGGAAATCTTTATCAAGAATATCTCACGCGCATCATTCGTAATTCGAATCAGACGGCCGGATGGCCGATTCCGTGGTTCGTCGCGCAGGTCAGCTATCATGTACCTGGCGACGAAGCCTCAGCCGATATCCGCGACGCCCAAGCCGCGCTCTGGAAAGCGGGACTAGCCCTCACCGGACCGGATAGCGATGCCTTGAAGTCCGCTTGGCGCCAGAACAGCGGCAAAGGCGTGCACTTCAGTGGCCCAGGACTGCGCGAACATGCCGCGCGCTGGGCCGATTGCATTACGCCTTGGCTCGAACAACAACTCAGCCAGAAGTAACTTCATGTTCGGCGGAAAATGTCCCTTCGGCCACAAGCCCACTGACCCTTTCAAGGCCAAGCGAGAAGCCGCGCCCGTTGCCCGCTTCGAATTCCAAGGCGAACAGATTCCGATGATTTTGCGCCACGCTGACGTACGTCAGGCGGCGAAGGATTGGCCGACGTACAGTTCCGACGCCCCTTGCCGCGTGCCGATTCCCTCCGAGGAATCCGTCCGCTCCGTCCGCCAATTGCCGCTCGAAATCGACCCGCCCGCCCACGCGGACTACCGAGCTATCGCCGAGCCGTTCTTCCTGCGTCCGAAGTCTGCCGCAATGATCGCACAGATCGAAGCCCTCACGGAGGAGCTATTACGCGACGCCTTCACTCGACCGGAAATCGAAATCGTCCACGGCTTTGCCCTCCCCCTGCAATCCCGCGCGCTCACCTACCTACTCAATGTGCCTGAGCAAGAAGCCGACCTCTGGATCGGCTGGGGGACGCATGTTTTCCGCAAGGCAGACGGGCTGAGCAAGAGCTCCGGACTCGATGAATACATCGAAGCAAAGTTCGCCGCCACCGCCGCTCAGCCGGGGGCTGATTTCTTCTCCGCCCTGCACCAGGCCACCTTCCAGGGCCGTCCGCTCACGCATCAGGAAAAACTCGGTTTCGCGAACATCGCCTTCGCGGGCGGGCGCGACACGATCATCCATACCGTCGCCTGCGCGCTCGGTCATCTGGCGGCGAACCCAGAGCTGCTCGCCTACCTGCGCGAAGACCCGAAGCGCATCACCCATGCGAGCGAAGAATTCTTCCGCTACTTCATGCCACTGACACACATCGGCCGCGTGTGCCCCGTGGCGACCACCGTGCACGGAGAGCAGGTCCCTGCGGGCGGACGCGTCTCCCTCGGCTGGGCTTCCGCAAATCGCGATGAATCCGTCTTCGCCCAAGCCGACGAATTCAAGATCGACCGCAAACCCAACCCACACCTTTCCTTTGGCTTCGGCGAACACCTCTGCCTCGGCGCCGCGCATGCTCGCCTGATTCTGCGCACCCTACTGCAGAAATGCGTCGATCACGTCGGCGAGCTGCGGACGATCTCGGCCGTCGAGCGAGTCGAGAAAGAGCACTCCTACGAGCGCAAACTGGGCTACGAATCACTGGTCCTGCAACTGCGCCCTCGGGGTTGATGGGGATTGCCAGCGGCGGGGGGCGGACCTAGGGCTTCTTTTCCCCAACCTTCGCCACTCCGCGGGGTTCCCAACACATACCCTCATGTTCGCCTTCAGCCTGACCATCTTCTGGGGAGCCTGCCTGCTCTTCCTCGTCCAACCGCTAATCGCGCGCTTCATCCTGCCTTGGTTTGGCGGCGGCCCCGCCATCTGGACGACCTGCATGCTGTTCTTCCAGGTGCTCCTACTCGGCGGCTACGCCTACGCCCACTTCAGCATCAGCCGGCTCAAGCCCCGCCAGCAGGTGATCCTGCACTTGAGCCTTCTGGCCATCGCGGTGGTCCTCTTGCCGATCACGCCCGGAGACCAGTGGAAACCCACCGACGGTTCGCAGCCTGCCGGTCACATCCTCCTACTTCTTCTCGGCTGCCTCGGCCTACCCTACCTCGTGCTCTCCGCCACCGGACCTCTATTACAAGCGTGGTTCAGCGAATCCCATCCGGGCGTCTCCCCTTACCGCCTCTACGCTCTCTCCAACGTAGGCTCGCTTCTCGCGCTGGTCGCCTATCCCTTCGTCGTCGAACCGAATCTCGCCCGCCAACTCCAAGCCAACTATTGGTCGATCGGTCTAGTCCTCTACGCCGGCCTCGCCAGCTGGTGCGGCGTGATTGTCTGGAAACGCACCCAGCTTACCGAAGTCACCCAAGCGGCAGCGGCGACGGAACCCGGACCGCCCACCACGGGAACGCAGGCCTTCCTCTGGTTCGCGCTGCCCGCCTGCGGCGTAATGCTACTGCTCTCCGTGACGAACAAGCTTTGCCAGGACATCGCCGTCGTGCCCTTCCTGTGGGTCCTCCCCCTCGGGCTCTACCTGCTCTCCTTCATCGTCAGCTTCGACAGCCCCCGCTGGTATCGCCGCTGGTTCTGGATGCCACTCCTCGCGGCCCTGCTCGGCGGAGTACTCTGGAAGCTCTATGATGCCGAATCGCATCCAGAGATTACCGGCGAGGCGACGCTCTACTTGGGCATGCTTTTCGTCGCCTGCATGATCTGCCACGGCGAAGTCTATCGCCTGCGCCCCGGAGCTAAACGCCTCACCGGCTACTACCTTTCCATTTCCGCCGGCGGCGCCTTCGGCGGACTCTTCGTGGCCATCGGGGCTCCCTTGATTTTTCCCGATTACTTCGAACTGCACCTCGCGCTTTATCTCACCGCCGCCTTGATTTTATTGGTGCTACGTCTGGATCAAGGTTCCCCGCTCCAACGCGGCCATGGTCGCTGGGGCTGGGCGGTCTTACTCATCGGCCTGCTGAGTTTTGGCGCGACCCTCTGGAAGATTGCCGGAAACTCGCTCAAGGATTCCTCCATTGTCACGCGCGGCTTCTACGGCGTCTTGCGCGTCAACACAGTGAACGGCGACGACCCGGCTTCGAAGCATCTCACCCTACAACACGGGGCCACAATCCACGGCCTCCAGTACACCGGCGAACTGAAACGCAAGATGGCCACATCCTATTACAGCGAAACGAGCGGCGTCGGCCGACTCCTCCGCACGCTGCACCCCGACCACCCCCGCCGCGTCGGTGCGGTCGGCCTCGGCGCCGGCACGCTTGCTGCCTGGAGCCAGCCGGGCGACACCTTCCGTTTTTACGAAATTAACGACGACGTGGCCAAGCTGGCCAATCATACCTTCAGTTACCTCAGCGACGCTCGTGCGGGAGGCGCCAAGGTCGAGCTGGTCATGGGCGACGCCCGCCTCTCGATGGAACGCGAGAAGGACCAGCAGTATGACGTGATCATCCTCGATGCATTCAGTAGCGACGCAATCCCGGTCCACCTGCTCACCTTGGAAGCATTCCAGACCTATCAACGCCAACTCCGTCCTGACGGCGTGATCGCCGTCCATGTCTCCAACCGCTACCTCGACCTGCGACCCATCGTCTATCGCGCTGCCGAGCGGATGAAATTCCGCGCAGCCAATATCGATGATAATGATGCGAATGCGGATGACGACGGCGTCTACACTTCGGACTGGATTCTGGTAACACGTAACGAAGTGCTCCTCAGCCAGAAGCTCATCGCCAGTGCGACGACCGAACACGGCAGCACCCCGGATAACATCCAGCCTTGGACGGACGAACGCAGCGACCTAATGCGCATCATGATCGCCGCGGAAGGCAGTTTCCTCAACTGGCTGCAGGGGAAATAAGATAAAAAGACCGGGCCACCTGTCAGCGGGTTGCCTTTTGTCGAGGCGTGGCTACTTAAAGGGCCCTACCCCATGAACGTGCGACTGCTGATTTTCTCCCTGCTGGCTGCCGCTGTCGCCGTGATTGCCGCGGAGAAGCCCAAGGGAACCCGCAAGACAGCCGCGCAACCCTGGGGCCCCTGGGTCGAGGCCGATTACCCGTTCTTCTCCTCGGTACTGGACGCCCGCCGCGAAGGGCTTGGCAAAAATAACCTCACCCCACGCGGCATCATCCTCAAGCTACCGCACGATTGCTGGGCCTGTTTCGACACCGACATGCTCCGCGTCTCCGCTGTCTGGCAAGGCAAGGGCGTGACCGACAAGGCACTCGCCCCCGGATCCTACCACGACCCAAGCCGCAAGACCCCCGGAGGACAATTCCCTGCCCCGCAACCTGATGGCAAGCTTTGGCTCGGCTGTGCGCTGCTACCAGGATGGCAAGCAGGCGATAAAATCAGCCTAACGGATCCACGCTCACCCGCGCCTAGCACCATGGAAGTAGGCCGCGGCCCCTTGCCGACTGAGATGGGACGTTTCACGGCCCTTCAACTTGCCGGCGACCAAGTCGTCCTCGAATACGCCGTGCAAGATGCCAAGGTGAGCGAATGGTGGACCGCAACCACACACGGCGAACACTACGTCGTCGAACGCCACGTGGTCGTCAGCCCATCCCAACAGGACCTTTGGCTCGTGGTGGGCAACCGTATGAACGGCCCCGCCCAAGAAATCGAAGCGGGTGTCAGCGTCACCTCGCCCGCTGGCAAGGATTACGCCCAACTCGCGTCCAACGAAAGCCTCTGGCTCGTTAAAGTGCCAGCCCATGCGAAGGAAATCACCTTCTGCGTCGCCCTCTGCGACGAACACACCGCCCCGGCGATCGCCCCCAAGGCTCTACCGATAGGCGCCACCCAACAGCGCTGGAAACAATCTGTGGAAACCAAGGTGCGGCCCTCCGAAAGTAAAGAAGCATACGTCATCGATCACGTCGACCTGCCCGTCCCGAACCCCTGGAAGCGCGCGGTGCGCTGCGGCGATATCCAATTTAAGAAAGACGGCACTGCGGTGATCGTCACGCTCGATGGCGACGTCTGGACCGCGACGGGCTTCCAACAGACCATGGGACCCGTTCGCTGGCACCGCTTTGCTTCCGGCCTGCACGAGCCGATGACCTGCGCGATCCGCGATGAAGAAATCTACGTCTTCGACCGCAACGGTATCTGGCACCTACGCGACACCAATGGCGATGGTGAGGCCGACATCCATGAGCTCTTCGCTAATTGTTTTGCCCAGACCGCGGACATGCGCGAATTCCCGAGCACAATCCGCCTCGCGCCGAAAGGCGAATTTGTCATCGGTAAAGGCGGCCAAGAAGCGACGACCATCGGCAAGCATAACGGCAGCATCCTCCGCATCTCCGCCGATGGCCGGACGGCCACCCTCCTCGGCCACGGCTTACGCCAGCCGAACCTCTCCGTCAATCTGCGCACCGGCCTCGTCATCGCCAGCGACCAGCAGGGCCAGTACGTGCCGAGCACGCCAATCCACATCATCAAAGATGATCAGTTCTATGGCTTCCTGAGCGATAAGCTGCCGAAGGAGAAATACCCCGCACCCATCGCCGAGCCGCTGACGTGGATTCCGCATGCGGTCAACGCCTCCGCCCTCTCCCAGGTCTGGCTCTTCGATGCCAAGATGGGCTCACTCAACGATGAGATGGTGCAGATTTGCTTCAATAAACCCGACCTCCTGCGCGTTCTCTGGAACCACCGCGGCACCCGCCCGCAGGCTAGCGTCGTCAGCATCGCCAGCGATTTCGCCACGCCACCCCTTAACGGCTCCGTCAATCCCGCCGACGGGCAACTCTACATCGCTGGCTTCCAAATCTTCGGCTGGGGCAACACCCTCAACACCCTCGCTGGTATCGAACGCGTGCGCCACACGGACGCCCCCTCGCTGGCCCCGCGCGAGGTCATCCCGACAGACCGCGGCATCCTGCTGCGCTTCGAAGTCGCCCTTGATCCAGCCAAGGCGACCAACCCGGATAACTATTCCTTTGCGACCTGGCATTACAAACGGGCCGCCTCCTACGGCTCGGCCCAATACAAGGCCGATGGCAAGACGGGCAACGACTGGCTTACCGCCAGCAGCGCCTACCTGAGCACCGACGGCAAGAGCGTCTTCGTCGGAGTGCCCGGCCTGATACCCGTCGAGCAGTTACGCATCGGTTGGGCCATCGCCTCCGCCGCCGGCGTCGAGATGCGCCACAACGCCTATACGACGCCGTACGAGTTCGTGAAGTTCGACCCAATCGCCGAAGGGTTCGGCCGAATCGAGGTCGACCTGACGCCACGCACCGCCGCGGCAAAGAAGGCCGAGACGATTTCCGCCGAGGAAGGCAAGCGTCTCGCCACCATGTTCGGCTGTGCCGCCTGTCACTCCGTCAGCGAGACTGCGATGATCAACGTCGGACCGACCTGGAAAGGCCTCTTCGGCTCCAAACGCGATTTCGTCACCGATAAGGGCCAGAAAGGTTCGCTGGTCGCCGACGAGGCCTACGTCCGCGAATCCATCCTGGAGCCCAACGCCAAGAAGCACGCGTCCTTCCTGAAATCGGAATTCGCCATGCCCAGCTTCGCCGGCGTCCTTTCCGATGCCCAGATTGACTCCATCATTCTCTACATCAAGACCCTCAAATAAGATGCCCGCCTCACTTGACCTCACCCGTGCGCCCACGAGCGACCCGCTGGGTATTTATCGCTTCCGCGACGGGCTCTACGCGGTCGACCTGATCGCCGCCGCGATTACGGAATTCGACCTCTTCACAAAGCTGGCCGCGAAACCGTCGGATCTTGCGACCGTCTGCCGCGACCTCGGCACGCACCGCCGACCGACCGACGTGATGCTGACGCTCTTCGCTGCTAACGGATTCCTGTCACTGAAGCATGGTGTTTATTCCGTAACATCGCTCGGACAAGAACACCTCGTCAGTTCGTCCGCAACTTTCCTTGGCCCGTACTACGCCTCGCTCAAGGACCGGCCGGTCGTTAAGGATTTCATCATCATTCTAAAGACCGACAAGCCGGCCAACTGGGGCAGTTACAAGGACGAGAAGCCCTGGAGCGAAGCGATGCTCACCGACGAGTTCGCGACGAGCTTCACCGCGGCGATGGATTCACGCGGCTTCACGCTCGGTCCCGCAATGGCCCACGCCTCACCGATTGGCACGCACACGCGCCTGCTCGATATCGCCGGTGGCTCCGGGATCTACGCCTGCGCACTCGTCGCCAATCACCCGAAACTCACCGCCACGGTCTTTGAACGCGCCCCAGTGGACGGCATCACGCGCAAGATGATCGCCAAGCGCGGCTTCCAGGACCGCGTCGACGTCAAAGCCGGCGACATGTTCACCGAAGCCCTGCCAACGGGCTACGACGTCCACTTGTTCTCCAACGTCCTACACGACTGGGATACCGACAAGGTCCGCTTCCTGCTCGCCGCTTCCGCCAAGGCCTTGCCCAAGGGCGGCCTGCTGATAGTGCACGACGCCCACCTGAACGACGATAAGACCGGCCCAGCGCCGGTCGCGGCCTACTCCGCCCTGCTCATGAGCGTTACGGAAGGCCGTTGCTACGGTATCGGCGAGATGCGTGAGTTCCTTACCGAGGCCGGCTTCACCGACATCCACCACCAAGATACCGCCTGCGACCGTAGCATCGTCACGGCGGTAAAGATGATAGATGGTCGATGACAGATGACGGATAAATAAAGATACCATCCACCTTCACTCCCTCCCTCGTCATCCTTCTACCCATATGCACCCCCTGCTCGCCTCACTCCTGACCCTCTTCGTCGCACTGACCGCGTCCGCCGCCGATAATCCTGAACTCGCCCGCATCCGTGACGCCGATGACGCCCGCGTCGCCGCCATGAAAGCACGCGACGGCGCCAAGCTATCCGACCGTCTCTCCGACGACCTGCACTACGCGCATTCCAACGCACTTGTGGACACGAAGGCATCGTTCCTCGACCTAATCATCAGCGGCAAGGCCAAGTACCTACGCCTCGACTACGTGAAGCGCGACTTCAGCTTCCCGGCTCCTGGCATGGCCACGATGACGGGCTTCTTCGACGTCAAGGCCGTCATCAATGAGGCCACGACTGAGACCCGAATCTGCTACCTAGGCGTCTGGCGACTCGAGAAAGGTGACTGGAAGCTCCTCGCTTGGCAGACTTGCAAGGTGCCGGCCGCGACCCCGGGGAAGTAAGGTTTTTCTCGCAACGGCAGGGGTTTCTGGCTGTCTCAATGACAGCATGAACCCCCTGCTCGCTTCCGTCGTCGCCCTTTCAATGGGTGCCGCCTCCCTCCTCGCCGTCGACGCCCCAGTCAGCGCTAAACCGGAAGCCGCGAAAGCTGCTCCAGTGGTTAAAAAGGTGACCTATAGCGTCGCCCCCACCGAGGCCGATGTGGCTTACGGCGTTCACCCCAAACAAGTGATGCATTTCTGGAAGGCCGAATCCACCAAGCCGACCCCGCTCATTTTCTACATCCACGGCGGCGGCTGGACTGCAGGTGATCGCACCGGTGCCAACGTTATGCTCACCGCCGCCCTCAAGGCCGGCGTCTCGGTGGTCTCCATCGAATACCGCTTCATCAAGGAAGCCACCGCGGACGGCGTCGTCCCGCCCGTCAAAGGACCCATGCTCGACTGCGCCCGAGCCCTGCAGTTCGTCCGAAGCAAAGCCAAGGAATGGAATATC
>CAIRLQ010000016.1 GCA_903879465.1 uncultured Opitutia bacterium
ACGCTTCTTATGGCGATTTTCCTTCGAGCGCTTGCGGCGCTTGTGCTTGTTCATCTTCAGACGACGCTTCTTCTTGAGGCTTCCCATGGGTGATAGTGACTCGCATCTAGGCGACCCCTTGCGGGACAGTAAAGCCGAAACTAACCCGAAATAACAACGTCGGCTAGCCAGAGCCCCGGACCCCAGGCCGCCACGAGGGCCGAACGCAAGCCGGCGGGCTCGAAACCCTCCGGGACGAAGGCAAAACAGGCGCTACCGCTTCCGGTCATCCGGAAACTTAAACCCACATGATGCAAGGCAGTGGGCAAGGCCACATGCTTCGCAAACACCGGCGCTTCGAGATCATTGCCTAATAAAGAGGGGTCCCCCTCCGGCCGGGCCAGCCAACCGGCAAGTTTCACTTCAGCCGTCGCGGCCTCTTGATAGACACCCCGCTGGGCGAGCAATCCATACGCCTCCGGAGTGGGCACGCCAAACGGCGGCTTGATGATAATGATGCGGCGACCAATCAAGGCCGCACGCACCCTCTCGGGTAAGACTTCCAGTCGCTCTCCCCTGCCCCGCATGATTGCGGCCTGACTGCGGATGAAATAGGGGCAATCGGATCCGACCTCCGCCGCGAGGCATTCCAGCTCCGCGAGACCCACTGGATCCGATGAGGCACGATTCAATAAGCGTAAAGCCGCGGCCGCATCGGAACTACCGCCGCCAAGGCCGGCACCATGGGGGATTTTTTTTGTCAGATGAAAACGCCCAACCACGGCGCCAGGCCGATGGCGCAGATACGCCGCGGCGGCCTTGAGCACGAGATTCGTGCCGTCGACCGGCAAGGACGGGTCATCACAAGTCAGACCCAACGGCTGACCGAGGTGCAGGGCGAGATGATCGGCCAGCGAGATGCTGGCGACGAGGCTCACGAGCTCGTGAAAACCATCCGGACGCCGACCAGTGACGGCCAGCGAGAGATTCAGCTTCGCATGGGCGGCTTCGACGAGCACGCCCCGACGATGATTCGGCAGGCGGGCGGTGGCGAGGCGAATCAGCGAAGTTCAGGCCCGCGGATGCGACTTGCGGTGCACCTCGCGCAGTTTCGCGACACTGAGATGCGTGTAGATTTGCGTGGTGGAAAGCGAGGCGTGGCCGAGCTGTTCCTGGACGAGCCGCAGGTCAGCGCCATTGGAGAGCAGATGCGTCGCGCAGGCGTGGCGAAGTTTATGCGGCGTCAGATCCGCGGGCAAGCCGGCGGCCAGGAGCTTCTGTTTCAACATTAGCTGCACGGCTCGCGGGTGGAGTGGTCCGCCGCGCGCGGCGAGCAACAGAGGTGCGCCGCGGGCCGGTGCGCCGCGCAACGCGAGATAGGTTTTTACGGCCGCCACCGCACTATCACCCACGGGCACCACACGCTCCTTCGAGCCTTTGCCCATGAGGCGGACAAGTCCCGAGCCGAGGTCCAAGTCGCCGCCCATAATGCCGCAGAGTTCCGATACACGCAGGCCTCCGCCGTAAAGAAGTTCGAGGATTGCGACATCACGGGCGACCGTCTGTGGGGCGACGTCCTCCGTCGCTTCCGCCGCGTCCATGAGCGTATCTGTCTGCGCTTCGGTCAGAAACTTCGGTAATGATTTCGGTAGCTTCGGCAGCACGAGCCCCGCGGCTGGAGTGGTGGTGATGCCACCACGCTCGCGCAGATCGGCGAGGAACGCACGCAACGCCGAGACCTGGTTATGTACTGAGCGGCGGTGATGCGTACCTTGCCGCTCGATTACAAAATCACGGAGATTACGCGCGGTGAGCTTAGACCAATCGCCGTCCCAGCCGCCGTTGGATTTCATCCACAGCGCGAAACCTTTGAGCGAACGGCCGTAAGTTAGACACGAACGCGCGGCCAGTCGCCGGCTGGCCAGCTGTCGCGTCAGGAATTCGGACACCACGGCCGAACCCGGCCAATCCGTCGGTTCCCCGTCTTCTTCCTGGACGGGGCGACGCTTCACAGCTGGGGCTTCTGGCCGTGCTCGGCGCGCACCGTGATCCCGATGCCACCACGTACGCCGAAGGCGCCGGTGACTTCGCACCAGATTGGATCGAGCGCCGCCACGAGATCATCGAGGATCTTGTTCGTCAGGTGCTCATGGAACATACCCTGCTGGCGGTAGCTCCAAAAATAAAGTTTGAGTGACTTCGATTCGACGATGCGCGGACCGGGCACGTAGCGAATCGTAATCTTAGCGAAATCGGGCTGACCCGTCGCAGGACAGAGGCAGGTAAACTCCTCGGTCGAGAGCTCGACGGTGTAGTTCCGGCCCGCATTGCGGTTCGGAAAGGTCTCCAGCGTCTGCTGGGGCTTGTTCTGGGTG
>CAIRLQ010000017.1 GCA_903879465.1 uncultured Opitutia bacterium
GCACGGCCGGGTGTTCGCCGGTGGCGATGGCGTGCTGTTCCGCGGGCAGGCCGAAGGCGTCCCAACCCATCGGGTGGAGGACGTTGAAGCCTTGGGCTTTCTTGTAGCGGCCCAAGATGTCCGAAGCGGTGTAGCCCTCGGGGTGGCCAATATGGAGGCCTGAGCCAGACGGGTAGGGGAACATGTCTAGGACGTAGTACTTCGGCTTGCCGCTGGAGATGGGCTCGGTGCGGAAGGTGGCGTGCTGCTTCCAGTATGCTTGCCAGCGTTGCTCGCAGGCAGTGAAGTCGTAGGTCCCGGGCAAAGTTTCCATGAAGCGCCCAGATAGGAGAGTCCGAGCCGAGGTGGCAAGGTTTTGGATGGGCGAGCAGGGCTATCCCGCTTGCCTGAGGCCTCTAGCGGGCTTATCACGCAGCCACGCCGTCATGCCGAACCACCTCCATCCCTACTGGCGTATGCAGTATATCCAGTCCCGGAAGGACCCGCAGGCGGGCAGTCCGTTCGCGGCCCTGGTGGCCTCGGGAGATGACCGGGCATCCTTGATCGTGCACCGAGGTCGGACCTGTTTCGTCATCTTAAATAACTTTCCGTATAACCCGGGACACCTGATGGTCTTGCCTAATCGTGAGGTCGGCGACTTGGCCCTGCTGACGGCAGAAGAACGGGCCGAAATGATGGACCTGCTCGTGAAGTGCCAAGCGGTCCTGACGAAAGTCATGTCGCCCGCGGGTTTCAATATGGGCCTCAACTTAGGTAAGGCCGCGGGTGCGGGTATCCCCACCCATCTTCATTTCCACATTGTCCCACGCTGGGATGGGGACCAAAACTTTATGCCAGTCGTCGCCGAGACGCACATTTTACCGCAGGCTTTGGATGACCTCTGGGCCCGCCTGCAACCCGTCTTTGCTACGGTCTAAGATGCCCCGCTCCGTCGCCATTGCTAACGAACACTCCAAGGCTAAGGTCACGGCGGCTTCGGCAGTTGCCGTAATCCAGACGCTGGACCGGATGCGTGCTTGGCGTTGCCCGAAGGGCGAACTCTCGGTCGTCTTCCTCGGCGATAAGGCCATCGCTAAGATCCACGCGGATTTCCTTGATGACCCGACAGTAACGGACGTCATTACTTTCATCGGTGAAGACCATCCGGTGGAGCCGTTCGCTGGTGAGATTTGCATCAATGTCGACCAAGCCAAGCGCGCGGCCAAGGAGCATGGCACAAGCCTTGAACACGAACTCCGTCTGTATCTCGCACACGGCTGGCTGCACCTCGCAGGGCTGTTGGATAGCACCCAGGCGCAGGCTGCGAAGATGCGAGCTGCCGAGGTCTTGGCGCTCAAGCACCTCGATAAAGCCAAGGTCCGCCTAAAGGTCGCGGTTTAAGAGACTCGCCCTCGCAGGTTTTTTCCGACACACCAGCGGCAGGATGAAACGCACGGTTCTTATTCACTCGGGTGGCATCGACTCCACCGTTCTCCTGGGTCATCTCTTGGCCGAGGGGCGCGAGGTCTATGCTTTGAGTATCGATTATGGCCAGCGCCACCGCCGGGAGCTCGTGGCAGCCAAGCACATCTGCGAACACTATGGCGTGAAGCATCAGGTAGCCGACCTCCGGGCGCTGGCCCCGCTCTTCGGTGCGAATGCGCTCACCGATGCCCACGTCGCTGTGCCTGAAGGTCACTACGAGGAAACTTCGATGAAGGCCACCGTGGTCCCCAATCGCAATATGCTGCTCATCGCCGTCGCGGCTTCGTGGGCGATGTCGCTCAAAGCTTCGTCGGTCGCTTATGGTGCGCATGGCGGCGACCATGCCATTTACCCCGACTGTCGCCCCGTCTTTGCAGACGCCTTGGATAAGGCTATCCGTTTAGCGGACTGGCATGAAGTCTGCCTCGAGCGCCCCTTTGTGGGGATGGATAAGACCAGCATCGTGCAACGTGGTGTCGAGCTTCGGGTGCCGTTGGAATTGACCTGGTCCTGCTATGTCGGGGGCGCTAAGCACTGCGGCAAGTGCGGAACCTGCGTTGAGCGTAAGGAAGCCTTCGTACGTGCTGGGGTGAAGGATCCGACCGACTACCTGGCTTAAGTCACCCGTTAGTTCTGCTGATAGCAGGGTGGGTATATGCAAACAGTTTGCCACCCCCGCTGCCGTCAAGGAGGGTGGGGCGTGCTCGGACGTTTTCGTATCTTCTTTGCTTGGGTCGCACTCGCGGCTTGGGCGGCGGCGTCGGGACTCTCTTGGGACCTCCTGCAAGTCGCCGCGTGGGTGAATATGTCCGCCGCTAACGCCCGCACCATGTCCGCGGGCGCGGCCGTTGCGAAGACCATGACCGATGAAGCCTGTCCTTTGTGTAAGGTCGCCAGCGAAGGTCGCGCCCAGTCGGAGCAGTCGCCATTGGCTAAGCAGGAAGCCGTGAAGGCGAAGGTCAAGGCCGATGCCGCGTTGCCGCTCGCCACTTTAGGTTTTGCCGCGTTGTCCGCGCACCGACTCGAGGTCGGGCGCGAACGCTGGTCCGTGATCACGCAGCTCCGCGAAGTCCCGGTCCCGCCGCCGAAGGTTCTGGTCTGATCACCGTGGCGGGCTGCGGTTAGTTCGGCTCGCACGTGGCTTCATTCCCTTCCCCAGTCGCATCCTTTCGGACGCGCATCCCTGCCTTGACGGTGGCATCGCCACACCCCGTCTGGGCGGAAAATCTCAATAGTCTTATGAAAAAGAATCTCTTCCTCCTCCTCGCCCTCGGCACCTACACGGCTGCGCAGGCTTGTCCGTGCGGCTGCGTTAAAGTGTGCGTCGATAATCTGGCCGACCGTCCCGCAGCCCCCGCCGGTGCCTATACGCTCGACCTGCGCCTTGACCTGATTGACCAGTCTGAACGCAATAGCGGCGCCCATGCTCACTGGTATGGCACGCACGATATCCTCACGGCGACCGTGGAAACGACCTTCGCGGGTCAGACCTGGTCGTTGTCCGTGCCGCGCATCGAGCGTCGCCTCCATACCGACAAAGTTCCGTCGTTGGCGGTCCCGAACCCCACGCAATACCATCAGCAGGTCGTCGGCCTCGGTGATATTGTCGTCGCCACTCGGCTGAATTGGTCTGGCTTCACGGTGAACGCCGGCGTCAAGTTGCCCACGGGTAAGGACAATATCGTCTTCGCTGACCCTGCGGGCGGTCTCTCGCGCAAGTATCTGCAGCCAGGCACTGGCTCGACCGATCTCCTCGCTGGTATCCGTAAGGATTTCGGTGCTCCGTCGGATAAGCTCACCGAGTTCGTCTCGCTACAGGCACAGGTGCCGGTGCTCAGCGATGCGCACTTCCGCCCTGGTTCGACGGTCTCGCTGAATGCCGGCGCCCGTTACCAGCTGACTGACAAGTTCGCGTTCTCGGCACAGGCTTCGCTCCTCCGTCAGTTCCGTGACAAGAACACCGTAGCCACGGTTGATGCGCAGTATGTCGAGGACCTGGAAACTGGGGGACTCACGACGACTTTGGCAGTGGGCCTGACGTATAAAGTCGCCGCCGGTACCAACGCCTACGTGTACTTTAGCAAGCCAGTCGAAATCCGGAGCTATGTGCCGAAGTCTGCGACCGCCTTGGTGAATCCAGTGCATGCGGCCGATGTGTGGTCGGTCGGCCTCTCGCATACGTTCTAAGCCGACTCCGCTTCATAGCCTTCGAGGCCTGCCGTATAAGGATACGGCAGGCCTCTTTTTTGGCTGTTTGGATGGTGGGCCGACATAATGTGCCTTGCGGCGGGCCCTTGGCCTCGCCTAATCCTTCCTTGCGCATGTTCACCTGCAGCAAGACCTCTCGGGATATCCCATTCGCCCATCGCCAGCACCGGCATGAGGGGCATTGCGCGTTCCTGCACGGGCATAATTGGGCTATCGAGATTGAGTTTGGTTGCGACCGCCTTGATGAGCGTGGCTTCGTGGTCGATTTCGGCGGTCTCGGTTTCTTAAAACAGTGGATCGCGGACAATCTCGATCACGCCTGCCTCTTCGCCAAGTCGGATCCAATTCGCGAGCAGCTCCTCAAGGATTACCCGAAA
>CAIRLQ010000018.1 GCA_903879465.1 uncultured Opitutia bacterium
AAGAGGCGACCTCGGTCATCGACGCATCCCATAGTGGGATTGGCTACCATTGGAGAGGTGGCGGCGACGACCATTTCAAAACCCACCGGGAGCTTGTACTTGGGAGCGGCCTGCGCGACCTGCTCCCTTGAAAGATCCATGACGGGCGGACGAACTGCATAGGCGGGAATCACTTCGCCATCGCCATGCGGATGGGCGACGGGCTTGGCGGCTCCCCACTTCTCCTTGAATACGCCGATGGGATAGAGCTCGTATCGGCGCACGAACATTTCCGCGGCCTCAACCTGCATCAGGATACGGCCCTGACTGGGCTTGCACTCGAAGGCTTCGTTTACCTTCACGCCGTTCACGAAATACTGAAGCATGTCACCCTTAGCGATAATCTCAAAACGCGTCCATTCGCCATAAGGCGACTCCACGTCGTCCTTGCCGCGGAAGCCTTTGACGTCCTTCCAGTTGGCGGCGCGGTGCTGCCAGTTCAGGCGGCCGGTAGTCATCGTGCGGCGGGGAGCGCCGGGCGACCAGATGGTCTGCTTGTTGGCATCAATGCCGGCTTCGGCACTGATCGAGGAGGTGAGCACGGTGCCGTCCGCAAGTTTCGGGGAGAGGACGAGAATATCGCCCACGCCGCCTTCAATAATCTGCGCCTCGATGCTAGCCATCCAGCTGCCACCCATGGTGCCCTGCGGGCCGTAACAGTGGACGAGAATACCATTGTCGCGCGAAGCCTTCTCGCGCTTGCCCCAGGTCTTTTCACCCCACTTAAACTCGATCACGAGATGATAGTCCTTGTAACTTTCGAGCGTCGTCATGCCGCCGTAGCCGTTGCCGCTGACGTGGAATAGGCCGTCAGGGTCGAACTTGAAGACGTTCTTAGCGTCATCATGAATATCGGCCTTGGGGTTGATGTGATACTCCATCTTTCCTTCACGGATAAGATCGAGGAGGTTGACCTTTTGGCTGACAGTCTGCGCCACCGGCTCGGGGGGCAGCACGATTTTAGCGACCGGCTGCTTGTCGGCAGCCAACAATCCGGTAACGGAAAGCAGCGCTGACGCGAAGACGGCGAGGATTGGGGTGTTCATGGGGAAAGATGAAGACGGGGGGACTTGCAGCAATGTTCCTAACCACTGTCACTACTTCAACACATTCACATCTATTGAGCGGAATAGGTCATTATCGAGGTAGATTAGGAGGCGAAGGACAGCGCCGCAGGCTGTCCTATAAGTACCTCAACCCACCCTCTAGGCTAACTACTTACTTCCCGAATTCTTTCACGGCCCAATTCCTGAACTCACCCTGTGCCTTGCCGCCCGACCCTGGGAAGCCCTGGTGCTGAACCATCCAGATTACGACGATTCCGTCCTTCGGGCGGATATCCATACTAGTAGCCTGGGCGCCGCCATGGCCAAAACCATCACGGCCAATCGAGAAACCGAAGCTGTAGTTCTCCTTGATGTCGGGCGGAGTCTGACGCACGGAAAGAGCCTCGAAAGTTTTCAGGCTGAGATACCGCTTCCCATCAAGCTCGCCCCGATTGAGCAGCATACGGCAGAACTGCGAGACGTCCTTGGCGGTGGAAAAAAGCCCGCCGGCTGGCATCGGGAAACGGTGTTGGCGATCGGTGAGGTCCGCCTGCAACTGACCTAGCGAACCGCGCTCGAGCTTCTTCTTGGTGGCATCGGGCTTATAAGTCAGGGCAAGCCGGGAAACCTGTTCGGCGTTCGGCCAGAAGGTAGTGTCCTTCATGCCCAGCGGATCGAAGAGACGCTTCTGCATGAAGACTTCGTACGGCATGCCGCTAACGACCTCGAGAACGCGGGCTGCGGTATTGATACCGGCATTGGAATACTGGTAATGCGTGCTGGGCTGCGTCGCGAGCGGCGCCTTGGCGTAGGTCTTAACCGCGTCGGCCAGCGACAGGCCGTCCAGCGTGGGCTTTTCTTCGTCGGACTTGAACGGCAGACCGCTCACGTGCGAAAGCACTTCGCGGATGGTGATCGGGTGCACGGCGGGCTGCGGCTCGGGCTCAGGCGTCAGGACGGCCTTGGACGGCAAATCCTTCTTCTTGCCCTTGGCTTCGGCTTTCGGATCCGGCTTCGGCGGGGCGACGCGCTGGCCCTTAAATTCGGGGAGGTATTTCTCGACGGGGTCGTCGAGTGCGATTTTGCCTTCGTCGACCAACATCAGGACGGCGACGGCGGTCATGCCCTTCGACTGAGAAGCAATCCAGAATAGCGAATCCGCCTGCATCGGCTTCTTAGCCGCGATATCCGCGAAGCCGACGGCGCTGACGGAAAGAACCTTCTCGCGATCGGTGACGAGTGCGACGGCACCGGCGAGCTCCTCATGCTGGACGAAAGGCATGAGCACTTCCTCCGCCTTGACGTGCGGAGGCGTGGCGGCGAAGCCGCTGACGGCAAGCAAGAGAATGAGAACAAAGGCAGGGGCGCGCATGAACCCATCCTTCCCGCCCGCCCGCCCGAGGCAAACCAAAGCCCTAGTGATAGAACGACAGACGTTGGCTCGCCGGACACCTCAGACTGGGACGGCTCTACGCACCGTCCTTCTCAGACCTCTTCCAACACCTGCTTGGCGTCGCCGAAGGTCTTCGGTCGGACTTCGACCTTATCCATCAGGGACATAAACAGGCGGCAGAGCTGTCGATCCGGCTTACCAGTGTAATCGAGCACGCGGCCACCCTGAATTCGACCGCCGGCGCCGCCGAGCACGACGACGGGGAGCTGGTCGTTGTCGTGCTTCGACCCAGCCATCATGCTTGAGCAATAAATAAGCATGGTGTTGTCGAGCAACGTCCGCGGGCCCTCCTGGATAGAATCCATCTTACGGGCGAGATAGGCGACCTGTTCCATAAAGAACTGGTTGATCTTGAGCCAGTCCTGGTCGTCGTGGTGCGACAGGAGATGGTGAATCATGTAGTCGATGCCATGGCCGGGCTGCTGGAGGGACTTGATATTGGGGAAACGCAGCGCGCTATGATCGTTATTCAGTTTGAGCGTGGTCACGCGCGTGGTGTCGGTCTGAAACCCGAGCACCATGATGTCGCACATGAGGCGCATGTGCTCTGCGATATCTTGCGGGATACCGTCGGCGGGGCGTTTAATATTCGGCTTATCAAGAGTCGGGCGCCAGCCCTGCAGCTCGCCACGCTTACCTGCGGATTCAATGCGCTTCTCAACATCGCGCACGGAATCAAGATACTCATCAAGCTTCTGCTTATCGGTCTGGCTGATATTCCGCCGCAGGTCGCCGGCTTCGCCCAGCACAGCATCCAAGACGCTGCGGTCACCGGGCGCCACGGCATCTTTGAAGAGTCGGTCGAACGCCAGCGCAGGGTAGAGCTCCAGGGGCGTCGGCGTGGTTGGCGAGCTCCACGAGATGTGCGAGCTATACAGCATCGAGTAGTTCTTATGCACACCTGGAAAGGAACGTTCGCACGCGAGCACCAGACTCGGGACTTTGGTCGAACGCCCGTAGGTCTGCGCGACGAGTTGGTCGAAGCTGGTACCGGAACGAATCTCGCCGCCCGAGGTGATCGGAGCGCCGGAGAGGAGATTACCGGTCTGCGAGCTATGAATGTTCCCCTTACGTGCTTCCTCGTGGTAGAGGCCTTTGACGAAGAGCAACTTGGTCCGGAAGTCATTCAGTGGTGCAAGCACCTGGCCGAGCTCCATGGCCTTACCCTCCCCTTTCGCCCACCATTCCTTAGAGTGGAAGCCGTTACCAGAGAACAAGGCCGCGACGCGCACGGGGGCCTCGCTGGCGGGGCGGTTCTTCTTCGGCTCATCGCCCCAGACGTTGGCGGATTCGAGCCAGGGCAAGGCCATGGACACGCCCACGCCTCGCAGGAAGGTTCGACGGCTTAATCGGTGCTTATTCATAAGGTGGTCTCAGAGGTTGGTTTTGAAATCACGCCCGCGCACCTCGCGGAATTGCGGACTGAGTACAATGAGCTGAAGAACTCCGCCGACGCGCCCTTCGCCAGTCTTGAGCCGAGCGACCATGGCATCGAGGAGCGGCTTATCGGAAAGCTGGACGGCCCGGCCGAGCGCATAACCGAGTAACTTTCGGCTGAACTGCCGGAGGAAATCATCTTGTCGATGCGTGAGGAGGTAATCCCGTAGGCCGTTTAGGCCATCGACGGCGACGCCGCCCGGCAGCACGGTGCGGGTATCGATTTCCAGACCGGCAGCATCTTTCAAACGGGCGCGCCCGATGGCGTCGAAGCCTTCCAAGGCGAAACCGAACGGATCGATGCGTTCGTGGCAACGGGCGCACACGGGATCACGGGTGTGCTGGGCGATAAGCTGTCGCTCCGTCAGCCCTTGCGGGGTCGTCTCCGGCAAAATCGGTACGCCCTTGGGCGGACGGGGAAGCCGCTCGCCCAGCAGGACTTCGCTCAGCCAGTTGCCACGGAGAATGGGACTGGTGCGTGAGGCGCCGCTCTGCTTGGCCAGCGTGGCGGCGAAGGCCAGGACGCCGCCGCGCCCTTGCGTACGGACGCCGTCGATGCGCTGCCAACCTTCCCCGGCGACCTTGAGCCCATAGTGACGGGCCAGTGGACCGTTTACAAATACGTGGTCGGCATTGATCAACGAAATCACAGGACGGTCCTGTTGAAAGAGGTCGGTGAAGAAGCGCTCGGCTTCTTCCTGCATGTCGCTGCGCAACGAGAGGAACGTAGGGAAGTGGCGCTCGCTCTTCTCGTCGAGCGTGGCGACATCGCGGACGTGTAACCACTGGCAGCCGAACTCACGGGCCAGCCGTGAGACCTTGTCGTCCTTGATCATCCGGCGCAGCTGCATCGTCAGCACGGCCGGCTCATGCAGTTTACCCTCAGTGGCGAGTGCGCGTAGTTCGGCATCCGGAGCGGACGACCAAAGGAAAAAACTGAGTCGGGTAGCCAGCTCCCAGTCATTGACCGGAGCGGCCTTCTCCCCAACCGCGGCGCT
>CAIRLQ010000019.1 GCA_903879465.1 uncultured Opitutia bacterium
ATCCGCACCTGGCTCAACGGCGTGCAGCGCGTCGACGTACGTGACGACGGCTACAAGTCGGGCTTCATCGCCTTCCAGGTCCATGGGATCGGTAAAGATGAAACCAAGGCCGGCTCCATTGTCGAATGGCGCAACATCTCCCTCACGAAGATTTCGGACAACAGCCTGACCGAGTCCGAGAAGGCCGACGGTTGGAAGCTCCTCTTCGACGGCCGCACCAGCAAAGGCTGGCGCTCCGCCAAGGGGCCGGAGTTCCCCAAGGAAGGCTGGTCCATCGAAAGGGGGCAGCTCCATACCGCCGCGTCAGGTGGCAAGGAATCCGCCGCCGCCGGTGACATCATCACCGTCGCCCGCTACAAGCAGTTCGAAGCATCCATCGACTTCAAACTCACCAAGGGAGCGAATAGCGGCCTGAAATATTACGTGCAACCCGACCTCAATCAGGGCGCCGGTTCGGCCTTCGGTCTCGAATTCCAGATGCTCGACGACGACGTCCACCCAGACGCCAAGCTCGGACGCGACGGCAACCGCACGGTCTCCTCGCTTTACGACCTGATCACAGCATCCAAGGACAAGCGTCCTAACCCCATCGGCCAGTGGAACAACGCCTACGTGATCGCCAAGGGCACCAAGGTCGAACACTGGCTCAACGGCCGCCTCGTGATCGCCTATGACCGCAACACCGACGAGTTTCGCGCCCTCGTGGCGAAGTCGAAGTATGCCGACCCCAAGTACGGCAAGAACTTCGGCGAGTGGGCCGATGGCCATATCCTCCTCCAGGAACATGGCGACGAAGTGTGGTTCAAAAACGTAAAGCTCCGCGATCTCTCCCCAGCCCAGATGCCAGCCGCCAAGGGCGGCAAGAGAGCTCCCGCCAAGAAGGCCGACGACGCAGCTAAGAAATAAGGAGGCAAAGAGGCTCCCGCCAAGGCCGGACGACGAAAGTCGCCCGGCCTTTTCTTTGCGGAGTGGCTGAGATGTTGCATATCGACTTTGCCTGGACTTAGGTGACGTCACCCCGAGCCATGCGCCCCTCCCTGTTCCTTGCCGCCCTCATCGCCGCCTTCACGACGCTCGGCGCCGCCGAACCGAAGCGCACTAACATCCTTTTTATCATCGCCGACGACTGGGGCCACGGCCACGCAGGCGCCTATGGTTGCCCCTGGATTAAGACCCCCAACTTCGATCGCGTGGCCAAAGAAGGCCTGCTCTTCCTCAACGCGTATACACCGACCGCAAAGTGCACGCCGTCGCGCTCCGCGATTCTCACCGGGCGGCACCCATGGCTCCTCGGTGCCGCGGCCAACCACGAGTGCAACTTCCCTCCGGAACAAGAGATCTTTCCCGACGTCCTCGAACGTAACGGCTACACCTACGCCACCTGCGGCAAAGTCTGGGCCCCGGGCGTCTCACTCAAAGTCGACGGATTGAAACGGAAGCTTCATAGGAACATGGCCGGCGAGCGCTTCGAAAAACGTGTGGCCAAACCGTCCGCCAAAGGCATCGCCCCGAACGATTACGCCGCAAACTTCCACGACTTCCTCCAACAAACCAAAGCCGACCAGCCTTGGTTCTTCTGGCTGGGCTTCCGCGAGCCTCACCGCGACTACGAAGAAGGCAGCGGCCTGCGTCTCGGCAAAAAACTCACCGACATCGACCATGTCCCAGCCTACTGGCCCGACAATGCCGTCATCCGCGGAGACATGCTCGACTACGCCCTCGAGGTCGAGCACTGTGACCGCCATCTCGGCTTGATTCTGGATGATCTCGAGAAGCGCGGCGAACTAGACCGCACACTCATCATCGTCACCAGCGACAACGGCATGCCTTTCCCCCGAGTGAAAGGCAGCACCTACGAGGACGCCAATCATCTCCCGATGGCGGCCCGCTGGCCGGCGGGCATCAAGAACCCCGGACGCAAGGTGACCGATTACATCAGCTTTGCTGATTTCGCACCGACCTTCCTCGAGGTAGCCGGCGTGGCCTGGCCCGACCGCGGACTGGCGCCCACTTCTGGTCGTAGCCTGACCGACATCTTCGGTAGCGGCATCGATGGTCGCAGCAATCCCGTCCGCGACCACGTACTGATCGGACGAGAACGCAACGACCTCGGCCGACCCGGCGACGTAGGCTATCCGATTCGCGGTATCGTGAAGGATGGCCTCGCCTACCTCGAAAACTGCGAGCCCAGCCGCTGGCCCGCCTGTAACCCAGAGACCGGCTACCTTGATACGGACGCCAGTCCCACCAAGTCTTTTATTCTGCATGCCCGCCGCGATAAAGGCAGCGACCCCTTCTGGAATCTATGCTTCGGCATGCGCCCCGGACGGGAATTCTACGATCTCGCCACGGACCGCGACTGCGTGCAGAACCTAGCCACCGCCCGCGCCGCGGACGTCGATAAACTTCGCACGCAAATGTGGTCTGAGCTCAAGACTGCCGGCGACCTCCGCGCGATCGGTCGCGGCGCCGAATACGAAGCCCATCCTTCCGCCGACGTGAAGAAACTCCGTTTCTACGAACGTTATATGGGCGGGGAACTCCTTGAAGCCAACTGGGTCAAACATGACGACTTCGAAAAAGCGCCCCTTAAATGAAAACCAAACTCACCATCATTTGCCTCATGGCCATCGCGGCAGGAGGCACCGTCCGCGCCGACGTCTCACTTCCCTCCATTTTCGGTAATCACATGGTCCTCCAACAGGGGATAAAGCTGCCCGTCTGGGGCAAGGCGAACCCAGGAGAAAAGGTCATCGTTTCTATCGCCGGGAAGCAAAGCGAGGCGACAGCGGACACCGCGGGAAAATGGATGCTGCAGCTCGACCCGCTCGCCATGACCCGCAAACCTCTCGAAATGCGGGTGAAGGGAAGCGGCGAAGCCGTGGTCTTCCAGGATATCTTGGTCGGTGATGTCTGGGTGTGTTCGGGGCAGTCGAACATGGGGTTAGGGATCCGCAAGGCGGCCGAAGCCAAAGCAATTGTCGCCGAAGCCAACCGCCCTGAGATGAGGCTGTTCCGCGTGGATAGAAAACCGGCGCTGACCGGGCAGGACGATCTGCCCGGCAAGTGGGTGGTATGCACGCCCGAATCGATTCTTGCGGCTGGCGATAATGGTTTCTCCGCCGTCGCCTACCTCTTTGGCAGCGAAATCCAGAGCCGCAAAAATCTCCCGGTCGGGCTGATTCAAAGCGCGGTCGGCGGCACACGCATTGAATGTTGGAGCAGTCTGGAGACGCTCCAAGCCTTGCCCAATCTGAGCGCAACCAAAAAGTCTCTCCGGGAATTCCTAAACTTCCGGGACAATGCCGATAAATATGAGAAGGAAACCCTGCCAATATTACAAAAAGCACACGCAGCTTGGGTAGTGACCCAAGGGCAGATTAAAGACACTTGGAGAAAACAAACGGCCGACGCCCGAGCCAATAACCTCCCCACGCCACCGTCCCCTAAAATTCCGCCCGAGCCCAAACGACCGGTGTCCCCTAAGGACGTTTTTTCCAATCCGACCGTATTATTTAACGGAATGATTCACCCATTGATTCCCTATGGCATCCGCGGGGTGATCTGGTATCAAGGCGAGGCGGATGCTTATCCGCAACTCGCGGAAGAATACCGAACACTTCTGCCGGCCATGATCACCGGCTGGCGCAAACTCTGGCAGCAAGGGGATTTTCCCTTTTTATTTGTTCAGCTGCCCAATTTGGCGACTGAGAAAAATACGTGGCCAGTGATCCGGGAGGCTCAAAGAAAGGCGCTCACGCTTCCGGCGACCGGCATGGCGGTGACAATCGACATTGGCGATCCCGACGACCTCCATCCTCCGATCAAGAAGCCCGTGGCCGAACGCCTAGTCCTTGCCGCCCGGCACGTCGCGTATGGAGAGGACATTGTCTATTCAGGCCCGCTCTATCAAGCGATGGCAGTCGAGGGAGAAAAAATCCGCATCACTTTTACAAATACAGGCGGAGGCCTGATCATAGGTGCCCGCCCAGTTATCTCCCCACAACAGAAGCCCGAGGCAGCCGCAGATTTCCTCCAAGGTTTTGAGGTGGCGGGTGCCGACGGCATCTTCCAGCCAGCCAAGGCCGAAATCCAAAAAAATGCCGTCGCTGTTTGGAGCGACAAAGTCGCGGCACCGAAAACCGTGCGGTATGGCTGGGCACCCAATCCCAAGCCATTTGCCAACCTTTACAACCGTGAGAATTTACCAGCCTCCCCATTCTCCACGGAAAAATAGTCGTGATACATGCCCTTTATTTTCCAGCTTAACGCTCTGAGGGCAGGTAGCTCCTTCCTTCATACGTAAGTTAAAAGTGAACACTTATCAGTAGGTCTTCGAAAAACCCCTTAAATGAAAACCCTCCACTTCCTGCTGGCCTTATGCACGGCATCGCTCTCCGCGGCGGAAACATCCGAGCGCCCTAATATCGTCTTCTGCTTCGCCGATGACTGGGGTCGCTATGCGGGCTTCCTGGACAAGGTCGACGGCGGCCGGCCGAGTCTCAATCAAATCATCAAGACGCCTAACATCGACCGCATGGCTGGAGAAGGCGCCGTCTTCCGGAACGCCTTCGTGACCGCCCCGAGCTGCACACCGTGCCGCAGTTCCCTGCTCTCCGGGCAATACTTCTTCCGCACGCACATGGGGGCGATCCTCAGCGGTGCGCGCTGGGATAACGCCATCCCGACTTACCCGCTCATGCTGCAGGATGCCGGTTATCATATCGGAAAAATGTATAAAGTCTGGAGTCCGGGCACGCCGGCCGACGCCCCCTACGGTGGCCAAAAAAACGCCTTCGAAAAAGCCGGTCGCGCCTACAACCGTTTCTCCTCCAACGCCACGCTGATGGTCAAGAATGGCAGCACCTTCGAAGCCGCCAAGGCGAAGCTCCTCGGCCAGGTCCGCACGAATTTCAAATCTTTCCTCGATGCCAACACGGACGGGAAGCCTTTCTGCTTCTGGTTCGGGCCCACGCTCACCCACCGCAGCTTTGAGAAACATTCGGGCGCCAACCTGTGGAAAATCAACCCCAACGACCTTAAAGGAAAGCTCCCCGCATTCCTACCCGACGTACCAGAAATCCGGGATGACGTCGCCGACTATATGGGTGAAATCCAGGCCTGGGATGCTGGCATCGGTACAATCATCGCCGAGCTCAAAGCCCGAGGACAATTTGATAATACCATCTTGGTCATCAGCGGCGACCACGGCATGCCCGGCGTCCCCGCCGGTAAGTGCAACCTCTACGACCACGGCACCGGCGTCGCGCTGATTGTGCGCGGACCCGGCGTAAAGGCTGGACGCGTCATCGATGACTTCGTGAACCTAATGGACTTAGCTCCCACGTTTCTCGACCTCGGCCACGTCGCGACGCCTGCCGTCATGACGGGCCGCAGCATCCTACCCCTCCTGAAGTCGGAACAAACCGGACAGATTGATCCGACCCGCACCTGGGTCGTGACCGGGCGTGAACGCCATGTCGGTATCGCCCGCGAAGGCAGCCTACCCTATCCGCACCGCGCCCTGCGCACCAAGGAATTTCTGTATATTCGTAACTTCGCCCCCGAGCGCTGGCCCATGGGCTCTCCGAACTTCACCACTCGTGCCGACCTCCCGAAGTTCGAAGAAATCGAGAAGTCGACCTATGCCACCTTCGCCGACATGGACGCCAGCCCCACCAAGGCCTGGGTCGTGAACCAATTCGATAATCCGCAGTTCAAATGGAGCTTCGACTACGCCTTCGCTAAACGCCCGGCCGACGAACTCTACGACCTAGCCAAAGATCACGACCAGATGAAGAACGTGGCGGCGGACCCGGCCTACACCGACACCCTCAAGCGCATGCGCGGCCAACTCATGGAGACGCTCGTCAAAGTCGAAGACCCACGCGTCACCGGCGATGGCTCCAAGTTCGACAAGCCGCCCTTCACCGTGCAGGCAAAGTAGGTAGATTTTGAGTATGGGGTGCGCAGATTGGAACAGGACGACCAGCTGTCCCAATGCGTCGAAGTTTCTTCATACATAGAGGCCTAAAGCTCTGCCTCCCAAGTATAACGGACCCTTCCAAACTCCCTAACTTACTCCATCAGTAATTCCGCTACCCTCAGCCGCCTGGATATATCTCTGGCTCGAAATAGGAATACTGTAAGATTAAGCCCATGGACTCGCACCCAGCTCCTGTCGTTAAAGAAAACGAAACTCCAAACCTTTATCTACTCGGGGCCGTCTACGGTTTGCTTTGGGGATGCGTCGCGCTCGGCATTCTGGCAATCCTCACTATCGCCGTCGGGAGTGTGGCACCCTACTATCTTCTAGGGAGTATCCCCACGGGTATCCTAATGACGAAGCTCCTCGGCAAACCACTTGGCCGCGCGAAAGGCTGGATGCTCGCCCCGTTCGGCCTAATGGCACTACTCCTCGGCACCTTGATCTTCGCCTTGTGCATGCTGATAGTATTCAGCGGCGTGAATTTTGTCCAGAACCTCAAACACCAGGACATCATCCAATCTTTCGTGAACATCCGGACACATGATTTACTGATCATGTTCATCTGGTATCCGTTCTACGGCTTCGCGATGATCTTCCCGATCTTCCTCGCGGTATGGAACTGCTGGGATCTGCGGCAACGGATGAACCGCCCGGCGGCGGCCTAATCAGTTCTTGCCGAGCTCTTCGCCGCGCTTCTTGGCGGCGATGAGGGCGGCGGCGACGATGTCGCGGAACTTGCCAGTTTCCATGGCATCAAGACCGGCCTTGGTTGTGCCACCGGGCGAGGTCACCTGAATACGGAGATTTTCAGGCGTCTCGCCCGTGGCAGCGAGTAACGCCAGTGAGCCGCTAAAAGTCTGGCGAACGAGCAGCTTCGCCTGTTCGGGCGTGAAGCCAAGCGCCACCGAAGCCTGCTCATAGGCGGCCACGTATTCGAAGAAGAAACCAGGACCGCTGCCTGAGACAGCCGTGACGGCGTCGAACATCGATTCAGGAAATTCAAGCACCGGGCCGAGTCCGGACAGGATCGCATCGACGATCTTGACATCCGCGGCCGCCAGCGGCGTGGCCGAGCATCGCGCACTAATCCCCTGGCCGACTGCACCAGGCGTATTGGGCATAGCGCGAGCAATATTCCGGGCCGACGAGAAGAAGCCGCCGATCGTCGCGAGGCGCGTGCCGGCGAGAATAGAGAGTACCAGTTTACCCTGGGCGAGCCCGGCGTAAGACTTATCGAGATCGATGAACTGCTGCGGCTTGCAAGCCAACACGATGGCATCCGCGCCGACGAGTAGCTCGGCCGGGCTCGAGGCTACGCGTACACCGGTGGCCTTGGACAGGTCGGCGGCGGTAGAGTCGTTGCCCCCGATGACAGTGATGTCGGCCGGGGCACAAGCGCCCGAGCGAAGCAGGCCCTGCACCATGGCGCCTGCCATGCGTCCAGAACCGATGAAAGCGAGTTTAGGCATAATCAGAGAGCGCGGATCGCACCATCGAGGATTTCGCAGGCCATGTCGATGTCCTTGCCTTCATGGGCGGTGGACAGGAACGCGGTCTCGTAAGGGGAAGGTGCAAGGTAGACGCCCTTATCGAGCGCAGTACGGAAGACTTTGCGATACAAGTCGCCGTTGGAAGCGATGGCCTGGTCGTAGTTACGGACCTTCTCGGTGTTGAAGTAGAGCGAGAACATCGAACCAACCTGCGGCACTTGCAGCGGGATACCCTTGGCCTGGGCAGCGGCGAGGAGCGTATCGCGGACGCGGCGGCCAAGGACGTCGAGACGTGCGTAAGGATTCTGAGTCTTCAGCTTACGGACCGCGGCGAGACCGGCGGCCATCGCGAGCGGATTACCCGAAAGCGTACCAGCCTGATAGACCGGGCCGAGTGGAGCGAGCTTATCC
>CAIRLQ010000020.1 GCA_903879465.1 uncultured Opitutia bacterium
CTAAGGACGGCGGCGACCATCATCCCCACGGCCTGCCCGACCCCAAGCCCCTCATCGAGGTCCTGACGGCGGAGGTGAAGTCAGGGTAGGGTCAGCACCACGTGCTGTCCTAGGTCTTGTGGTGGGACGGCTCTCCGAGCCGTCCGGTCGCCGCAGGGCGAACCCGGGTAGGGGCACGATTCATCGTGCACTCCGTGATAGGTTTTAGCGGTTGGCGGTTAGCGGTTGGGAACACGCCCATACGGGAGGGCGCGGCGGAGCCACGCCCCTACCAGTGGCCGCCCTGCGGCGGCCTGAGGACAGCACGTGGTGCTGTCCCTACCTTGAGAGGCAGCTATGTCGTGACGCGGTCCCGACCCTACCAAGAGACAGCGGATGCGATGTCATCGCATGCCTACCGGCTTACGCTTCAACCCAGCGGCCCTTTTCCTTGATGAGGTCGACGAGGCGCTCGACGGCTTCTTCCTGGGGGACGTTGAACTTGATCGGGGTCTTGCCGACGTAGAGGTTGATCTTGCCGGGAGCGCCGCCGACGTAGCCGAAGTCGGCATCAGCCATCTCGCCGGGGCCGTTCACGATGCAGCCCATGACGGCGATGGTGACGGACTTGAGGTGACCGGTGCGTTCCTTGATCTTCAGGGTCGTCGACTGGATGTCGAAGAGGGTGCGGCCGCAGCTCGGGCAGGCGACATACTCGGTCTTGGTCTGGCGCATGCGCGCGCCCTGCAGGATGTCATAGGCCAGCGTGAGCGACTTCGCTGAAGAGGTCGGGGTCTCGCACGAAAGGAAGTCGCCGTAGCCGTCGACGAGTAGGCCGCCGGCGAAGATCGAGGCCTCGATAAGGCGTGACTGGAAGCCGGCATCTAGCCGCACGGCGTTGGCGACCGTGGCTCGGATCCACAGCGGGGCTTCGAGCTGGGCAATGTCAGCGCAGCGGACGAGCTCACGGTATGTGCCCGTGGCGTGCAGACCATCCTGCGGCTGCGAAGAGGTGAGCATCAGGCGACCGGCAGGAATCGCCGAGAGTTCCTTCGTGAGCGCAGCGAGCGTCGGGCCATCGAGGTCGGCGGCGAGGATGGCGTCCTGCTTCGCCACGGCTTCACCCCAGGCTTTGACGGCGGCCCCATCGGTGGCGGCGAAGGCCTTCACGACCACCAGGCGGCTGCCGGAGCCGTCGAAGGGGAAGTCCGAGGGCGAGAGGCTCGTCTCGACGAAAAGGGCCGGCACGGCCTGTCCGAGGGCCTTGCGCAGGGAGCGTAGGCCGGCGGCGTGGTCGGGGTCGTCGAGGCGCACGAGCAGGCCTTCGGCACGGACTTCCCGCTGGGCCGCATGGGCGTCGAGGATCTCTTTCGCCGCGGCCTGCCAGTCGGCGAGGCCGGCGATGCTGCGGACGATTACGCGAGGGAGTTCACCCGAGCCCGCGAGGCATCCCGATGAGAGTGCGATGAGCTCGGTCTCGCGGCGGACGAAGGAGAACGGATCAGCCGGGTCGGCGGGTAGTTTGACCGTCGAAGCGGCGCCGAGGGC
>CAIRLQ010000021.1 GCA_903879465.1 uncultured Opitutia bacterium
GATTTCGTCGCGGAAGAAATTTGTGACCGGCACTTCGGCCGTCGGAATCATGTAAAAATCATCGACCTGCGCGTGGTACATCTGGCCTTCCTTATCAGGTAGCTGGCCCGTAGCCATGGCGGAAGCGGCGTTGACGAGTAACGGTGCGTGGACCTCGGTGTAGCCGTTGGCGCCGGCTTCCTCGAGGAAGTACTGGATCAGCGCACGAACAAGGCGGGCCATGTCGCCGACGTAGAACGGAAAGCCGGCTCCGGTGACTTTTACGCCACGCTCGAAGTCGATAGCCTTATTGAACCACGAGATATCCCAGTGCGGCTTGGCCGCTGGCGAGATCATCTGGGCGTGATCGCCCCACTCGAGTACGACCTTGTTATCCGCTTCGGTGCGACCTTCGGGAACGGAATCGTGCGGGATGTTTGGGACGGAAAGAGCGACGGCCTTCATCTGCTCGTCGACTTCGGAAACCTTTTTCTCGAGCTCCTTCACCTTCGCGGAGGCGGCCTTCATCTCGGCGACCTTAGCTTGGAATTCCGGCGAGCCCTTCGGCATAGCGGCCATCTCCTTATTCGCGGCGTTCTGCGCGAAGCGGGCGACCTCGAACTCGGCCACCGCGTGGCGGCGGGCTTCGTCGGCAGCAAGGACAGCATCGAGATCGACCTGGAACTTCTTCCGGGCGACGCCTTTGCGGACGAGGTCGATGTTTTCGCGAAGGAATTTAGGATCCAGCATGGGCCGACTTTGCCCAATCCCCCCGCCGGAGGGCAACGTGGAATTATCGGCCGCGCTGGATTCGTCCGGCCAGGAAACGGCTTACCCAAAGCAGCGTCGCCCGGTCGGCGCCCGAGTTGACCAGCGTCAATGGCTTTCCTCCTTCGACCGTTAACTCCACCTGATAGGTGGTCGTGTAGGAGTTGCGCCCGCTACGGGTGACTTCCGTGAGACGACAGGAAAGGATATCCTCCCAGGCTGCCGACCGAGTGCGGTAAATACCCAGGGCGCCGGCCCGGATGAGGAGGCGCCCTCCGACCCGCTCAACGACATACCTCCCGGCCACCGCCATAATCGTAATAAAGACAAGCAAGAGAGAGCCCGCCAAGAAAGGTAGCCCGAAGAGCGACATTATCAGATTGAACTCCCCTTTGGCGATCTGCGTGCCGTAGATGCCGCCGAGTGAACCACCAGCCCAGACCATGGTGAACGGCACGAAGAAGAAGGCCATGCAGCTGCGGGCCGATAATATGAGCCGGAAGCCGTCCATCGTCTCCTCGAGCGTCACGCCCTTCGGCAGAGCCTGCTCGGGGGTGATATTCCTTTGCTCGAAAGGAATCGCCTCCTGACAGGCCGTCAACGCATGAGGCTTCTCGCAAAATCGGCAGACCGCGACCCCTTGCGCTGGAGCTAGGTCGGCCACCTCAATCGGCAATCCGCAATCTGGACAGTGAAACTCCACGCCCCATTCCTAGCACAAGGACGGGCGAAGTGGGAAGTAAACCTTCCAATTAAGATTGAGGAATAGGAGTTTCCTGCATCCACTTCCGCCCTATGTCCGAATCTAAGAAAGACGCTCCTACGCCCGCCCCTGCCCCCGCACCCGATGCTTGGACCAAGTGGGTCGCCCTCTCCACCACCCTCCTCGCCGTGTGCGCCGCCTTCGCGACGCTCAAGGGCGGCAGCTACTCCACCAAGACCCAGCTGGCCACCGTCAGCGCATCGAACAAGTGGGCCTACTACCAGGCCAAGAGCCTGAAGGAGACCGCGCGCGACACGGAGAGCACCATCATCAAGGTAATCGAAGCTGCCGCCCCTGCCCCCGAAGCCAAAGCTATTGCCCGCAAGGCCATCGAGAAGGCCGACGAGGAAATCAAACGCTACAAAGGAGAGAAAGCGGAGATCATGAAGGACGCCCTGCACCTCGACGCTGAGGCCGCCTATTGCCAGGCGCGAGGCGGTAACTTCGGCCTTGCGATCATGTTCCTGCAGATCGCCATCATGCTCTCAGCCATCGCGGCCTTAATGAAGAAGAAATCGTTCTGGATCGTCGGCCTCTGCGCAGGCGCCATCGGCGTCGGCTACCTCGTTTACGCCTGGCCCTTGTACGAGAAGATCTACCCCGCACCAGTGGCACCGGTTCACGCCGACGCACCTAAGGTCGCGAAGTAAGCCCTCGCGACAGTCGTTAAAAGATAAACCCCGCAGCGCGAACTGCGGGGTTTATTTTTGGTGCTATGCTCCTCGGGTCAGACTCGGCTCGCCTCGGGGGCAAAGACTTCGTCAGAACTGAAGAAACGGCGCACCTCGGCCTCCGCTGCAGCGGGACTATCAGAGGCGTGACACACATTGCGCATCATCTCGGTGCCGAAATCGCCCCGGATGGTGCCCTTGGGGGCCACTTTGGAATTGGTCGGTCCGAGGAGTTCGCGGACGCGGGAAATGACATTCTCGCCGGTCAGGACGGCGATGATCACCGGACGTGAGGACATGAAGGCCTCGATTTCCGGGTAGAAAGGCTTGTCAGCGACATGGGCATAATGCTCACGGAGCTGGGCGGCGGTCAGACGGCTCATCTTGCAGGCCTGGATTTCAAAACCGGCGGACTCAAAACGAGCCAAGACGGTGCCGCACAGTCGACGCTCCATGCAGTCGGGCTTAAGGATGATAAGAGTCTTTTCCATAGGTGACACCTTCGTACTGAAGGGTCGATTAGTATTCGTTTTGGGCAGACCTTTGACAAGCCCGAATCAAAAACGAGCTTAAAGCGGCGATGTTTAGGCCCTAAAAAGCATGCAAACCGCCTGGACTGCCAGAGCCTTACCCTGCCCGATCGAGTCCATCCCCTCATTGGTCGTGGCCTTGATACCTACCTGGGAGGGGGAAATTCCCGAGATTTCCGCCACCCTGGCCTTCATGGCATCGACGTAGGCCATGACCTTGGGGCGCTCGCCGATGATGACAATATCGAGATTTCCAACAATCCAGCTGCCACTGGCCTTCGCTTCAGCGACCGCTCTTTTCACGATCACGGCGGAATCCAGCCCCTTATGGGCGGCATCCGTGTTGGGGAAATAATATCCGATGTCGCGTAAACCGGCGGCACCAAGGATCGCATCCGCGACGGCATGAAGCACTACATCGGCATCGGAATGGCCATCCGGTCCAACCGCCGAAGGGATATTCACACCAGCGAGGATGCACGGGCGACCGGCGACGAGCGGGTGGATATCATACCCGATACCGACACGAAAGGCTGGCTGGGGCTGGTTCATGCCATGTTCTTAGGCCTTATTGTGGTCAAAGGGAAGCCCTTGCACAAAACCCTTGAAACGCCCTCCCGGAGGAGGCATTTTATGGGCCTGTCAGTCTTTAGGCGCGGTAGCCAAGTGGTAAGGCCGGGCTCTGCAAAAGCCCCATGCGTCGGTTCAA
>CAIRLQ010000022.1 GCA_903879465.1 uncultured Opitutia bacterium
AAGACTGAACAAAGCAGGGCCAAGGCATACGAAGGATTGTCTACCCGGAGAAAAACCTGCCCCACCGAAGGCTGACCGATATACGCCATCGGGACCAGAACCACCCCGGCCTTGGAAGCCGCTACTTCGGAGACATACTTGGTATTACCTAAAAAAGAAAGATCAGCGGGGGTGGCTTCGGCGAGCGACGCAACCCCCGTGATCATGACGGCATCCTGCCCCTCCACGGACTTCGCCCCAGTTATGGAGGTCAGTTCAGCGATAGAGAAGGAAGTTGTCATAGCTGCAAATGAAGCGCCCCGGCGATAAGCAGGGGCGCGAAAGTCTTATTTGGCGGCCGGCTTATCGCCGGCAGGGGCAATCGTAGGAGCAGCGGCTGGTGCGGCCGGCTGGCTAGCCTTATATGCGGCGTTCAATTCTTTGATTACATCTTCGGTCACATCAAAAGAGCCATCCACATAGAAGACGGCTCCCTTCCCGATAACGAGCTGCAATGACTTCGCTTTTGAAACCTTCTCAGACTGCGTGCGGATATCGGCGAAAATCTGTTTATTCAGCTCGCCCGCACGTTGCTGGATGGCGCCCTGGGCTTCATTGATGAATCCCTGCAAGTCGGCCCGTCGCTGCTGGAAAGTGTTGTTCTTGGACTCGAATTCCGCGGCGACTGTCTTCTTCCCGTTTTCGCTGAGCATCGGATCCTGGCCGCGCTTCGAGATGCCTTGCAATTCATCCCGCAATTGCACGAGAGCTTTCTCACGCGCAGCGACCTCGGCTTGGGCAGCCTCTTGAGATTTCTTGATGTCGGCCTGAAGGTCGACAGCCTTGCTATACTTCTTAAAAACTTCGGCCTCATCGACGACGCCCACGCTAGGGGTGGCCGCCCCAACAAAAGTCGAACTGACGATAAACAGGAGGAAAGCGAAGGGCTTCATATCAAGGAAGGAAAGCAGTAATCCGCGGGGGTTGGCAATCAAAAGACCGTCCCGAAGCTGAAGTTGAACTTCATCCCCCCTCCGTTTACTTTCTGGCCGGCATTCAGATTGCCGACGGGCACCAACGTTGACTTCAGGGGGAAACCGAAATCAAGCCGCATGACGGCCCCGCCCAAGAGAATACGCATTCCCAGCCCGTAATCGGAATTGGCCTCGGCGATGCTAAAGTCCGTTGCGGATCGGTTAACCAAACCGTAGTCGTAAAAGGCAGCGAAGCGGAGGTTATCCGCCGCCTTGATTGTGTACTCGGCGCTTAAGTAACCGTAAGTCAACCCGCCCATGGGCTGGTTGCCGAACTGCGTATCGTAAGTCGAATAGGCCCCTACTTCATTGTAATTAAAGCCCCTCATGTCGTAGGCACCGCCAAGGTAGAAGCGTTCATAGAAAGGCAGATAACCGCCAGAGCCCGTAAGTAAGCCGACCCTTCCTAGCACCGAAACGGTCTGCTCCGCCGTCGGAGATAGGAGAAACCACCGCCCCGAGCGGAGTTCAGATTTAAGATATTTTATGCTGCCGCCCAAACCATTGCCTGCGAGCTCCTCCGTCAGCGAGATGCGGGACCCCTTGGTCGGGAAATTATATTCATCTCGCGTGTCATAGACCAGTGATGCGGAGATCGAAGAGACGACCTTCGGGTGGCCGCTCTCGGCGACAACGTCGGCCGGAGCGGAGGCCGTGACGTTACCAACGCTGACACGCCGGAGATTGTAAGCAATTCGTCCCTCGATATCTCGGAAAACTCGGCGGCGGGCGTAAAGACTGATGCCCTCGGTCAATACCGAATAATTAGCCGAAGCGTAGCCAGCATAACGACGTTCAATCGAATAACCGACCGCCAGATCACGCTCCCAGAGGGCAGGCTCCTCGAAGGAATGCTCAATCGAACTGGTCAAGCTGCCAATTGAGACGCGCACTCGGAACTTCTGCCCGTTCCCGCGATACCAGCCCTCGGGATTGGAGTAATCAAAATTAGCTTCAGAATATTCCACGAAGCCGACTAACCCTTCGACGGTGCTGTAGCCCGCACCAAAACTGACCTGGCCGGTAGGGCCTTCCTTGACCGTGACGCGCAAGTCGTCCTGGCCAGGAACCGACGTCGGCACCGGGGAGACCGTGACTTGTTCGAAGAACTGCGTGTTGCGGAGGCGCGCCTCGGAGACGCGTGTGCGCGCCAAGTCGAAGACCTCACCCGGCCCGAGGGCGAGTTCGCGGGCGATGACCGTAGAACGGGTCTTTGTATTACCTTGAATCTCAACGGAGCGCACGGAGAAGCGCTGCCCTTCTTCAATCAAGAACTTCAACCCGATGACCCCAGCTTCAAGATCGGGCTTTCGAATAACCTGAACCTGCGCGTTGATATATCCCATCTGGCCATAATATTCCTTAATCTTATCGGACGCCGCTTCGACGGCATTGGTGGAGAACGCATCACCTGTCGTAATATGATCATACTCCGTGGGGTGCGCACCGCGCCGCAGGGAGGGCTCCGCTAAGACTTTTTGGAGGGCAGCCGTGGCAAAGATAGGGTCCGTCGCCCCAAGGCGATTCCCTTCCACGACGATAGGGCCGATTTTATAAAGACGGCCTTCGGTGACTTTGAAAACTATGTCCAGCCAGCCGGAGCCGGCGGAGAGATCTTTAACCAGACAGGCCTTGTCGGGATCGACGTCCTCGACCTTGACGTCGAGAAATCCCTTAGAGCGATAAAACTCGCGGATGCGCTGGCAGTCTTTGCGGTAGTCGTCCGGATCCAGACGACCGCTGCTGGTGAGCCAAGAGAATTTCCACCAGCGCCAGTTGTTAGCCTTTAACTCGGCTCCGGCAATGATGTCGGATTCGGCCAAGGCACTTGCCCCTTGAATAACGACATTATCCACCCGGAGTTCCGCGCCTTCTTTTATGATGATGGCGATCTGCTTGCCGCCGGGAACGTTCACCAACTGGGAAGTGACAACCGTGAAAGGACGCTTCTTACGAAGTTCTCCCTGCAGTTTGATTTCAGCACGGCGCAGAGCCGAGGGATCGAGCGGCTCGCCAATCTTAATATCTTCAAGTTTCGTTCCGCCAAACCAACTGGTCGTGTCCTTCTCGATGAGGCCGTCGCCGCCGATGTAATCGATACTCTTCACGATCGGTCGCGGTTCGACGGAGATCGTCACATCGACTTCGCCTGTCTTCAGATCATACGTGGGAACTACCGAGGCCTGCGCGAAACGGCCCGTGGCAAAAAGCGAGCGGACGGTGCTAGCGACCGCATCCTTTGAAAACAACTCGCCGGTGCGCAATGCCACATAGCCGAGGACGAATTGCTCGGAGACGACCCCTCCGTCGGTCTTCACCTGAATCGAGCGTATCTTGGGCTCCTTGACCTCCGTGGCGGCTTGAGCGAGGGCGCCCAGCGGCGTCAAGGCGAGGGCGAAGCAGGCGGCGCGGAGCCAGCTGCGGCGAAGGGAGGGGTTATTCATTACGGTATTCTTTGGCCGGTGATTCGAAGCGTGTGAGTCCAGGGTTAAAGAGCAAGTTGATGTCAGAGGTGGGTCCGTTACGATTCTTAGCCACGATTAACTGGCGAGCATAGCAGCCATCCTGTCCAGCCTGTTCGGCCTCGGCTTCCGCGGCCTTACCCTGGCTCATGGGAGGCTTGGAGATCAGCATGACGATATCCGCGTCCTGTTCAATGGAGCCGGATTCACGCAAATCGGACATGCGCGGCTGGCGGGCCTCATCCTCAGATTTACGGTTCAGCTGGGCTAAGGCGATGATCGGGATCTTAAACTCTTTGGCCATGGCCTTAATGCTACGCGAGACCTCGGCGATTTGCTGCTCGCGCGGCAAGCCGGAATCCAGGCCGTTTATCAGCTGAATGTAATCGATGACGACCATGTCGAGCGGGG
>CAIRLQ010000023.1 GCA_903879465.1 uncultured Opitutia bacterium
GAAACACTGTGCCATCGCGGCGCTGCATGTACTCTTTCACGCTGTGTTTGCCGTCCTGTTTCAGCATCCATATTAACAGCCCCGGCCAGCGGTCGTGGCTCTCGGCGAGCAACTGCGACAAGAACGGGCGCTTTAGCAGATCCTTCCGCACCGCGCCGAGTAGTGTGGCGGCGGTGAGGTTGAGCGTCTCGATGATGCCTTTCGCGTTGAGCGTGATATAGCCAATCGGCGCAAAGTCGTAGAGATCGACATAGCGGTCGCGAGATTCCTCCAGTGCGCTATGCGCCTGCCGCAAAGTCTCGTTCTGCATCTCCAGTTGGATCTGATGCACGTGTAGTTCATGTAGCAGATTTTCCGTTGAAAGGCCGGGCACCCCGACAACCGGGTTATTCGCCAATTCGATCTCGGCCGCCGCGCGCAGGCCCGGATTGGGCGGGCGACTTTTATCGTCCCGTTTCATCCGGTCTTGGGTGTTTCACTCAACGTCATCGCCAGCAGGATCAATTCGGGCACGCCGGATGAAGTCACGATGCGGCGGGCATTCAATACCATGCGGCACCAGCCGATGCCCGGAAATACGTGCTCCACCACGAAACCTTCCAGCTTCCCCTTCTGCGGCAGGATGTGGTCGAGCAAATCCCGCAAAGCCACGATGTTCCACTGGCCGTTGCCCAGATCGTAAATCTTGTGGCCCACGGTTTCATTCATCGATACATTGAAATGCTTGTAAAAAGAATGGCTGGCCGACACCACCTGCAACTCGGAATCGAGCACCACCAGCGGCTCGACTACCGTATCGACAATCGCTTCGGCGAGTTCGCGCGCAATTTGAGTTGCCACCAACCGCGTCTCCACCAGTTCATTCCGTGCAATTTCTGCGGACTTGGTGGCCAGCTTGAAACTGCTGACATCGGTAAAAGTCAGCACCACGCCCTCGATGACATTTTCGAGTGTGCGATACGGCTGGCTGCGTGCCAGATACCAGGCGCCGTCGATGGTACGCACCTCGCGTTCGACGGGCACCAGCGTATCGAGCACCGACCGCAGATCAGTCTGCAAATCCGTTTCAAGATTGCTCACAATGTCAGTCAGTGGCCGCCCGATGTCGGTGGGGATCATGCGGAAGGCCTTGGTCGCCGCGGGCGTATAGCGCCGGATGATCAGATCATGGTCAAGAAACAGCGTGCCCGTGTTGATGCTGTCGAGCAGGTTCTTCATGTCATTCTGAATGTTGTTCAATTGTTCAATCTTGGCATTTAGCTCGGCGTTGACCGTGAGCGTTTCTTCATTGAGCGATTGTAGTTCCTCCTTGGAGGTCTCCAGCTCTTCGTTGCTGGATTGCAGCTCCTCGTTGGTTGACTGCAGTTCCTCGTTGGTGGATTTGAGCTCCTCGTTGCTCGCTTGCTGCTCCTCGCTGGTGGCTTGCAGTGTCTCCTTGGCATAGGCGAGTTCGCGCTCCAGTTCGGTGACGCGTGCCAGATCAGCCACTGCCGGCGCCCGCTTGCCGCGTGCCGGCCCGGCAGATGCAGCGTCTTTTTTACCGCCAAGCAAACCAGCGACGACGGACTCATCGAAGCTGACCAGTAACAACTGCTCGCTGTTCGGCGACTTGGGCAGGAGGCGCACGCTCAAGTGCACCGTCGAGTAGCCGCCATTGGTTTTTACCAAGACCTCGTGGTTCACCGTCGGCGCGGCATTGGCACCGGCATTGAGCAGTGCGGTGCGCAACACCAGTTGCAGACCGTCGCGTGCCATCTCGAGCACGTTGTTGCTCACCGGACCGGGCGCCGGACGCAAATAGCGGCCGGTGTC
>CAIRLQ010000024.1 GCA_903879465.1 uncultured Opitutia bacterium
CTCCGTCTTCGCCGCCACCGAACGAATGTCGGTGGACGCTCTGGACTAATCCAAGGAGCAGGAAACAGCTGAGAACGAAAGACCCTCCGTAGCTAAGGAAAGGAAGGGGGACCCCGGTGACTGGCATCAGGTTGATGTTCATGCCGATATTGACGACGACGTGCGTACCGAGCACGACTGCGGCGCCAATAGCCAGCAAGGAACCAAAACGATCCACCGCTCGGGACGCCGTGCGAACGACACGCCAGAACAGCAGGGCAAATGCACCGATCACCAAGAGTCCGCCGGTGAAGCCGATCTCTTCGGCCATCCCGGAAAAAAGAAAATCATTATGCGCCGCCGCTTCCGGCAGGTAGCCGAAGCGTGCCTGGGTGCCGTTGCCGAAACCTTGGCCAGCGAAGCCGCCTCGTCCGACAGCGATGACTGCCTGATTTACATTCCAGGTGACGCCGAGACCCTTCGGGTCGATAACATGCGGCGCCACGAAGGACATAATCCGCTCGCGCTGATAGTCTTTAAGAAGAAAGAACCAAGCCGTGGCCTCATGCTTGCCGCGCACATATCGGGCGGGGTCACGGTCTTCCGGATGGGCGGCTGAATACTGGGTCACCTTGGCCGAATATTCCTGCAAATCGAGGGCGATGACCCCCGCCAACACCAGGGAAGCCACCCCCGCCACCATGAAGAACCTGGAAGTCAGGCCGGCGACAAAAAGCAGGATGAATGAAAGCGGCAGGTAGATGAGCGCTGAACCTAGGTCTGGCTGTACAAAAATCAAGACAAACGGGACCGCCGCAGACCCCAAAGCCAACAACACGGTCCGCCAAGTGGCGCGAAAATTCCCAATTGGGGAGCGCGCCAGGAGTGCCGCCAGAAAAATCAGGGCCCCCACCTTGGCGAACTCCGAGGGTTGCAGCGACAGTGATCCGAGACTTATCCATCGTCGCGCGCCGTTAGTGATATGAATATACGACCCAAGGTCCCGCTTCAATAAAGCGCACAGAGCCACAGGGAGGAGCAAACAAATGACGCCGAGATAAATTCGTCGGGCATGAACCTGGATCTGCCGATAATCAACCGAGGCGACCGCCCAGTAGGCGATCCAGCCGAGGGCGATGAAGACAATCTGCGAGCGAAAGTAAGTCGATTCTCGGGCACTGCCAGCAGACTGAATCGCCACGACTCCGAGGACGCTCAGAAACAGGATGAGCACCACCTGCGTCCAGTCGGTCCGCCAGGCGAAATTGGCGAACTTATCCCACCAGACCGCGGCCGAAGACCGCTCATTGTCAAGGTGTTGGGACATGCCCGAAGCAACCCCGATTCCGCCATGCTGGCAAGGCGAACCTCCCGAAAGGGCTTGCGGAAGGGCCTCCAGACGCAAGGGTAGCCACCCGGACCTCCGGAAATCGCGACGACCATGCCTGTGGCAGCCGACCAAAGCATCCTCGCCGCCGTGGCATTCTCCTCGGGAGCCATCGTGGCCTATGCGGTCGCAAAATGGCGCGAGAATACCTTGGGGGCGATTCGTGACGCCCGACTCCGTTCCGAAGTGGAACTCGCCCGCCGCGAGGCGACCGTCGAGGCCGCTGAACTTCACGCCCAAGCGGAGGCCGAACAACGGGAGGCGGCCCGACTCAAAGCCGCGGCCGAACTAGAAGTCCGCCAGGCCGAGGAGCTCGGCCATGAGAACGAGCTTCAACGCGACTTCCTCCACCGCGAACTTCAACGCCTGGCCAAAGTTAGCCCGGAAGAAGCCCGCACCCTGCTCCTCAATACGATGCGCGCCGAGTATGGCAACGAAGCCCAACATCTTCGCCGCGAACTCCTCGATCAGGTCGAACAGGACATCGACGACGAGGCGCGCCGCAAACTACTCTCGGCGATGCAGCGCCTCACGACGACGACCACGCAGGATGCCACCGCGCTTTCCGTTTCGCTACCCAACGAAGACATGAAAGGTCGCCTCATCGGCCGCGAGGGTCGCAACATCCGCACCTTCGAACAGAGCACGGGGGCGACCTTACTCATCGACGAAACCCCTGGATTAGCAATGGTTTCATGCTTCGACCCGGTCCGCCGCGAAATCGCACGCATTGCCCTCGAGCGCATCGTGAAAGACGGTCGCATCTCGCCTGGACTGATCGAAGACTCCGTGCGCTCGGCCGGCGAAGAAGTCGTCAAACACGCCCGCCGTCTCGGACGTGACGCGGTACGAGATCTTGGCCTCCCGCCCATGGACGCAGCGGTGGAGGAACTCCTTGGTCGCCTCCACTTCCGCCTCTCCGCCAATCAGAACACCCTCGCCCATTCAGTAGAAGTCGCCCAGCTCTGCGCGATGCTCGCCGCCGAAATCGGCATCGACCCGGTACCCGCCAAGCGCGCCGGCCTACTACATGATCTGGGCAAAGCCATCGAGGCCGAAGCGGGCAGTAGCCATGCGCTCGCCGGCGCCGCCCTGCTGCGCCGACTAGGCGAAGATCTCCGCGTCGTGAACGCCGTCGCCGCCCACCACCGCGAGGTCGAAGCAGAAAGCCTTTACGCTCCGCTGGTGATGATCGCCGACGCCGCCTCAGGCTCTCGCCCAGGCGCCCGCTCTTCCACCCTGGAGAGCTACGCTCAGCGCGTCCGCCACCTCGAAGAGATCGCCCTAACGTTCGAAGGGGTACGCGAAGCCTTTGCCTTCCAGTCCGGCCGCGAACTCCGGGTCATCGTAGACCCAGGTAAGGTAGATGACTTCGGGGCCACGGAACTGGCCCGCAGAATACGCCTTAAGGTGGAAGAAAGCCTTTCTTACCAAGGAACGGTCAAAATCGTCCTAATTCGTGAACAAAGGTTCACTGAAGAGGCCCGCTGAGGGAGTTTCTTGTTGTTAAGCTAGGGGGGCGTATTTATTCACATTCTTTCCGGGAGTTCCTCCCGGAGCCGTACGGCACCCCAAGGAGGTTCGTCCTCCGTCACCAAGGGTCCGACAAACCGCGTCGTCTCTCCACAACGGAGAAGCCCGCATCATCCGGTCAGCCATAACGAAGGCCGCCCCAACACAAGAAACATGAGCCAAGAAGAAACCCAGGGCCAGGAGCCAGTCTCCGCCCACCAGCCCGCCGCGGACGCAGGCGCCAGTGAAGTCCGCACCCCCGCACCCCGCATTGCCGAAGCCAAGCTGGAATCCGCTCACGCGGAACTCCCCCCGCTGTCAGTGATTGGTGCGTCTAGTGAACCCGCCGCGAAACCCGGAACCATCACCACGCCGAAGCAGTTCGGACGTCGTGGCGCTCCCCGTGGTGCCGCCCCGACCGCCAATGGTCAGACCGCCCGCCCCTCCATCGGCGTCGTGGAAGATCCGTCGCAGCTCACCGAGAATCTCTCAGGGAGCCTCGCCCAGCAACCCGCACCTCAACCGCGCGAGCAGCGTGAGCACCGCGAACAGCGCGAACCTCGCCAGCCGGGCATCCCTCAGGGTGACCGTCCGCGTCGCGAACCTCGCGAGCCCCGCGCCGAAGGAGATCGTCCGCGCCAGGAAGGCATCCCTCAGGGTGACCGCCCGCGCCGTGAACCTCGCGAGCCTCGGGCCGAAGGTGATCGTCCCCGCCAGGAAGGAATTCCTCAAGGCGACCGTCCGCGCCGCGAACCTCGCGCCGAAGGTGATCGTCCGCGCCGTGAAGAGCGTCCGCGCATCCAGATCGAGCCCGTCGTCATCCCCGTCCAGGCGCCGATTGGCTTCTGGGCCTCGGTGAAACGTAAGTTCGCCACACTCTTCGGCATTCCCACCAAGGCCGTCTTCGTTCCTTCCGAACGCCCCCAGCAGCCCCGCGGCGAACATCGTGGGGAACGCTCCGACCGCGGCCATCGCGGTGGACGCGGTCGCGGCGACTTCCGCGGCGGCTCGCGTGAAGGCTCCCGCGATGGTTCTCGCGGCGGTGATCGTGGTGGCTCCCGTGGAGGTCGCGGAGATTTCCGCGGCGACCGCGGTCCTCGCAACGGTCCTCGCGAAGGCTGATTGAACCGGGGGCGCCAAACGGCGCCCCCGCTCTTTTTAATACAATGCTCCAGGTCGCACGCATCCGAGGAGGCCACCTGCTGCGAGGCTCCATCCGCGCAGCTGGCTCCAAAAACGCGTCGCTACCGCTGCTCGCCGCTTCGCTCCTCACGGGCGAGACGGTGACGTTACGCAATGTACCCGACCTCAGCGATGTCCGCTACATGGCCGAGATTCTTGGTCACCAAGGCGCCGTCGTCGCCCACCCGGAGCCCGGCGTCTGGACGATTCGCGCCGAGACGATCACCCATCGCACGCCCTATGACCTCGTGCGTAAGATGCGCGCTTCCGTCTGCCTGCTCGGCTCGCTGCTCGGTCGCCTCCGCCATGCGGAGATGGCCATCCCTGGTGGGTGCGTGATTGGACCGCGCCCCATCGACCTCCACCTAAAAGGCCTCGAGGCCATGGGATGCATCGTAAACATGGAGGCCGGCCTCGTACAGGTCGACGCCACGCCCGCCCGCGGGGGCGATATTTTCATGGGCGGCCCGATGGGTAGCACCGTGCTTGGCACGGCCAACATCGTGATGGCCGCAACCCTCACCCCAGGACGCACGCGCATTGAATGCGCCGCCCGCGAGCCTGAAGTCGTCGATCTCTGCGAGATGCTGATCAAGATGGGGGCGTGCATCAACGGCCACGGCACGAACATTATCGAGGTCGAAGGAGTCACCACACTCCATGGCTGTGACCACACGGTGATCGCCGATCGGATCGAAGCAGGCACCTATCTAGTGGCCGGCGCCATTACTGGCGGCGACGTGACCGTCACCCACTGCAATCCCGCTCATCTGACGGTGTTCCTAGACAAGCTGCGTGAAGCGGGTGTGGGCGTCGAAACCGGCCCCGACTTTATCCGCGCCTTCGGGAAGCCGACACACGCCGTCGAGATCATCACGGAACCCTACCCAGGCTTCCCGACCGACCTTCAAGCCCAGTTCATGGCACTGCAACTACTGGTCGACGGACGCAGCACGGTCACCGAAAAAATCTACCCGGCCCGCTTCATGCATGCAGCTGAACTGCAACGCATGGGCGCAGAGATCTCCATCGATGGAGCCACGGCGGCTATCTACGGCGACCGGCCTCTCTCCGGCGCTCCAGTAATGGCCTCCGACCTGCGCGCTTCCGCAGCCCTCATTCTGGCGGCCTTGGTTGCCAAAGGGGACACATGGGTCCAGCGACTCTACCACCTCGACCGCGGTTACGAGCGCTTCGAAGAACGCCTGCGTAGCCTCGGTGCAGACATTGAACGCCTGCCCGCCTCAGACCTGCCGAAAGGGTTCACCGAGGACTGAGGGTTGCCAATTCGTCCCGACCCCGCACCTTGCGCTCCATGGCCCGCGCCAAGGATTCGCCCGATGACCCCCAACCGCCCGCCGGCAAGGAAGCCGTGTCGCGCGTGAATCGCTCGCTCGACGCCTCACTGCGCCCGCCCAAGCTCGACGACTTCGTCGGCCAAGCCCGCACGGTCGAACGCCTCCGCGTGATGATTGGCGCGGCTCGGCGCGAAGGTCGCACGCTCGACCATATCCTGCTGCACGGCCCACCAGGACTAGGCAAGACGACGCTAGCGATGATTCTCGCGGAAGAGATGGGTCGCCCGATCCGCGTGACCTCCGGCCCGGTCGTCGAGAAAGCCTCCGACCTCGCGGGCCTTCTCACTAGCCTGCAGGAAGGCGAACTTCTCTTCATCGACGAGATTCATCGCATCCCGAAGACGGTCGAAGAATTCCTGTACTCAGCGATGGAGGATTTCCGCATCGATATCATGATCGACCAAGGCCCGAACGCGCGCTCGGTACGTCTTGATCTGCCGAAGTTCACCTTAGTCGGGGCGACCACCCGCACGGGTCTGCTCACCGCCCCACTGCGCAGCCGCTTCACACTCCAGACGCGCCTGGATTACTACACCCGCGAGCAGCTATTAAGCATCGTGCTTCGTAACGCCGAACTGCTGCAGCTTGATATCGACCAAGGCGGCTCCGAAGAAATCGCGCGCCGCGCCCGCGGCACGCCGCGCATCGTCAACAATCTCCTGCGCTTCACCCGCGACTACGCCCTCGAGCGCGCCGGCGGCAA
>CAIRLQ010000025.1 GCA_903879465.1 uncultured Opitutia bacterium
CCTCAAGACAGGCGGATGCGATGTCATCGCATCCCTACCTATCCCGCCACCTGCCACCCGAGGCTGCATCCCGCTACCCGAGGCTGCATCCCGCTACCCGAGGCTGCATCCCGCTACCCGTAACGGCTTCTATCCCCCATGCTCCATACTCAATAGCCTCATTCAACTCAGCCCTCCATTCTGCCATCCGTCATCTGTCATCCGCCCGCTTGCCTCCCCCACCCCTTTCCTTCTTAACCCCCTCGATGCCGGAACACACGAAAGTCATGGGCAAGGAGTGGGCGGAGGCGCGCAGGGCAGCGAATGTCGCCCGGCTCGGCTCCACCCTGGCCACGGCCTTGGCCGGACGGACTGGCATCACTTTTGAACTCGGCTGCGGACACGGCCACTGGCTGGCCGCCTACGCCGCCGCGCATCCAGATGAATTCTGCCTGGGCATCGATCTCATCACCCATCGCGTGGAGCGCTCCGTCCGGAAGCAGACGCTGGGCAAACTCGACAACGTCATTTTTCTCAAAGCGGAAGCCGTGGAATTCCTGGAAGCGCTGCCAGCGGCGGTCGTCCTTAAAAAAATCTTCATCCTCTACCCCGACCCGTGGCCGAAGAAGAAGCATCACAAGAACCGCTTCATCCAAGCATCCAGTCTTGAGCTCCTGGCCAAGCGCGCCGCAAGCGGCGCCAGCCTGCGCTTCCGCACCGACGACGCCGATTACTTCGAGTGGACGCGGGCGCTTATCGAAGCGCATGGCGCCTGGAAACTTAAGGAAGGAAATCCGTGGCCGTTCGAACAAACGACGTTCTTTGAAGAGCGCATGAAGGCCAAACGGGACCTTGAGGCAGAAAGAGTGCCGTAAAATCACCCTTTTACGCCGATAGCTGGGACGGCTTTCCCTTGCTTCACCTGACGGCATAAGTTGTCATAAATACTGTGAAATCCTTCCGTCATACTCGCATCACTTTCACCATCGGGCCGGCCACGGAATCAGAGAGCCAGCTCGAAGCGATGATCACCGCCGGGGCTGACGTCGTTCGCTTGAATATGGCGCACGCCGACCACGAGTGGGTGCGCAAGACCGTCGCCCGCGTCCGCAAAGTCAGCAAGCGTATGAAGAAAGAGCTCTCGGTGATGATGGATATCAAAGGCCCGGAAATCCGTACCGGTGCCCGCAAGGAGGCCGCCCTGCTGGCCGTGGATCAGATTGTGGACGTGACCGGATCCGAGGAAACCAAAGCCGATGGAGGCATCCTGATGATTCCCACCAACTACCCCAAGATGATCTCTGCCGTGCCAGTCGGAGGCATCGTCCTGGTCGATAACGGGCTGATTCAGCTTCGGGTCTTAGAACAACTAAAGGACCGCCTGCGTTGCAAAGTCGAACAGCCCGGACCGCTCGGCAGCCGCCGCCACATCAATCTGCCCGGCGTGAAAGTCGACCTCCCTGCCCTCACGGCCAAAGACCGCGACGACGTGGCCGTCGGCTGCGAAGTCGGCGTCGACTTCTACGCGTTGTCCTTCGTCCGTGAAGCCGCCGACGTCTACGCGCTGCGCACGTTACTCGCCCAACACGAATCCAAAGCGCACATTATCTCAAAAATCGAGGATCAGTCTGCGATTGAACACCTCGGCTCGATCCTCGGAGCCACCGACGCCCTGATGGTGGCCCGCGGCGACCTTGGCATTGAAATTCCTTACGAGACCCTGCCGCTCATCCAACGACGCGCCGTCGCCATGGCCATCGCCTGCCGCAAGCCGGTGATCGTCGCCACGCACATGCTTGAGTCGATGATCCAGAACCCCGTCC
>CAIRLQ010000026.1 GCA_903879465.1 uncultured Opitutia bacterium
CGCGCCTCGCTTCTGCATGGCGGCCTCCTCGGGCGAGATCAGCTTAGCCTCGTAGTCCTTGAGGTACTCACGCTGCTGCTGCTCGGTCATCTTGCCGTCGGCGTTGGCGAAGCGCTTACCCTTGGTGCGTAGCTCATAACCCATCTGCCGGACTTTCTCCTTTTTATCCTGGATGGCGCCGAGCTTCTCATCCCAGAACGGGGCGGTGCGCACGGCGGTGACATTACCCTTGAACTCGGGCAGCGCGGCTGGCGCGGCCATGGCTTCGCGGAAGGCGAGATTATCCTCACCGGGGGATTGGCCGCCGACGCCCATGACGCCGATGACGAATGGCAGCCTGGGTACGCCTAGATCTTTGCGGATATCGCGGATAAACGCAGCGAGCGTGTCAGAATAGAGCGCGAACCGATTACCGGGCGCACCCTTCGGTTGCTTTGGGTAAAAATTGGTGTCCACCATGTCGTTGAATCCCTGCAGCCAGATGAACCCGGCCAATTCGTAACCTTCCTTGGGGTCATAGGCTGGGCAGACGCGACCCGGGTTCGCCAAGACCTGCTTCGCATGGGCGAGCATGAGCCGGTAATAATGTCCTGAGTCAGCGAGCGGGTGATTATCCTTCTCTAGGTCCGCCTTGGTCCGCGGATAGGGGCCCGCACCCGGCGAGCGGAAATCGTAGTTCAAGGATTTACCACCCCAGGCAGCTTTAATGAGCAATACTGGCCCGTCGCCCGCTCGATCCATCGCCAGGCCAAAGGTATATTCAGGGCCGATCTTGCCGCCGTCCTTCGTCGGATCCTGACGCGAGCCATAACCGGTCGACAGTTTACCGAAGCCCTCGCCGTTCTTTTCGCCGATACCGGTGTAATAAGAAATCCACACGTTCTTCGCGGTGGCCGGCTTGCCGTCCGGACCGAATATGCGTTTCAGCAACGGCGCGGTCGCGGGGTCTTCGCCGATGTAATCAATCGTCTCGACCTTCGCATGGCCCTCCATGTTGGACTGTCCCACGAGGATATAGACCTTGAGCGGCTTGGCGGACGCAACCGCCGCAGCCAGACCGAACCATACGAGCATGGGGAATCTCATGACCCCACCATACCCATCCCACCCCCTCCCGCAACCCTGAGGGTGGGACGCGTCCGCGGTCGCGACACCGTAGCGCCCCTACCCCATCATCCCGTTCGCCGCAGGGCGAACCATGGTAGGGGCGTGCGGCCCGCGCGCTCGCGGATGACCGGGCCGGTCATCCCTACCTCAAGACAGCTTCTTCAACTCGCCTGTACTATCACCCAGCTGCACGTCATGGATATCCATGCGGTTCAGCATGCTGACCCAGAGATTATTAATCGGGGTTTCCTTCTGATAGACGATATGGCGGCCCGGACGGATGGTGCCGCAACCACGGCCCGCGAGTAGCACCGGCAAGTCATCATGATTGTGACGGTCGCCGTCGCCGATGCAGGAACCGTAGACGATCATAGAATGGTCGAGCAGCGTGCCATCGCCTTCCTTCACGGACTTCAGGCGGTCGAGGAAATACGCGAGCTGCGTGGTGTGGAATTTATTGATGTCCTGGATCTTCGCCAGCTTCTCGGGATTGTTGCCGTGGTGCGAGATGCTGTGATGACCGTCGCGCACACCGATGAAAGGATACGAGCGGTTGCTGCCGTCGTTGGCGAAGACCAGCGTCGAGATGCGCGTGGTGTCGGTCTGGAAGGCAAGGACGACGAGGTCGGCGAGCAGCTTGAGGTGCTCGGCGTAGCTCTCCGGGATACCCTTGGGGGCGACCGCTGCGGCGGGAATCTTGGGTTGGCCCATCGTCCCGGCCTTCTGGATGCGGAGCTCAAGCTCGCGCACCGCCGTGAAATACTCGTCGAGCTTGCGCTGGTCGGCGACGCCGAGGCGGACGTTCAATTCCCGGAAATCATCGCGGACGGCGTCGAGCACGCTCTTGCGCTGGGCGTTGAGGCGTTGGCGTTCGGCATCCGTACCGGAGCCAAAGAGGCGCTCGAAGATGAGCTTCGGGTTTACTTCCTTCGGCATCGGCTGCGTCGCCGAGCGCCAGGACAGATTCGATTCGTAGATGCAGCTGTAGCCAGAATCACAGCCACCGGCGAGTTTGCTGGCATCGGCGCCCACTTCGAGGGAGGACAGGCGGGTGCGGTCGCCGATCCGGGAAGCGGCCAGCTGATCGACGGAAATTCCGACGCGAATATTAGCACCATCGGTCTTGCGCGGTTGCGCACCGGTGAGGAACGCACTCATCGCACGGGCGTGGTCGCCGCCGCCATCACCATGCGGGCGCGCCTTGTCCGCCGTGAGGCCCGTTAGGAGCGAGAAGTCATTCCGGAAATTGGCCAGTGGCTCGAGGATGGGTGGGAGCTTCGTCGGCAAGACGCCTTCCGCGATCGGCTTATTGCCGCCGCGCCAACCGTCCATGTTCACCCCGTTGGGAACATAAATGAACGCCATACGATTCGGCGCAGCCTGCGAAGCGGGTGTATTACCGGCGGCCCAAGACTTCTGCACGCCCATCGCCTCCAGCCAAGGCAAGGCCATGGCTGCGCCCATCCCTTTAAGGATCGTCCGGCGGCTGAGGGAGTCGGTGTTCATGCGGGGCTCACTTGGTCTTAGGCTTATTCGACGCCATTTCAACCTGTGATGTTCCCCGGCAGAGGCGGAAGGGGTCACTCAAGACCACGGCAACCGCCAAGGCGGAAAAGCGGTTTTCGCCCTTTTTTGCCGATGAGGCGATTTTGTCGATGGCCGGTTCGTCGTAATATTCGACGCCTCGACCCAACGCATAGATGAGCATCTTCGAGGAAAGATTCCGGACAAACTTATCCTGATCGGCTTTAAGTAAGCCCTTGAGTTGGGCGGCACCCGCAAAAGTTCGCCCATCGGGCAACTTGCCGGCGGGGTCGATGGGCTTGCCCTCATCTAGGGCGCGGACCTGCCCGACCGCGTTGAATTTTTCAAAAGCGAAGCCCAGGGCATCCATGCGCGTATGGCACGAAGCACAACTTGGATTCTGGCGATGCTGCTCCATGCGCTGGCGTAGCGTACCGGTGAGCTGATGCTGCGACTCCAGGGCCGGGACGTCCGCCGGGGCCGGGGGCGTAGGCGCGCCCAGGATTTGTTCGAGGATCCATTTGCCGCGCTTCACCGGCGAGGTGCGGGTGGGATTTGAGGTGGCCGTGAGAATACTGGCCTGCGTGAGCACGCCCCCGCGATCGCCCTCTGGCAGTTGTACCCGTATGAATTCGCCCTTATCGCGCCCACGCCGATCGAGCGTGAAACCGTCGGACTTGATCTTATAAAAATCTGCAAGCGGACGGTTCACGTAGGTAAAATCGGCGTCGATGATATCGAGCACGCTACGATCACGGCTGACGATTTCGGCGAGGAAGAGTTCCGTCTCCTTCATCATCGCCGCGCGGATGCCTTCATTGAATTCAGGGAACAAGGTGACGTCTACGGACACCGTGGCCAGCCGGCGGAGCTGCAACCATTGCAGCCCGAAGCCCGTCACGAGATACTGCGAGCGGGGATCCTTCAGCATCCGCTGCGCCTGGGCCTCGAGGCTGGAGGAAAGCTTCTTCGAATAGGCGAGGTTGAAGAGTTCTTCGTCGGGCATCGAACCCCAGAGGAAATAGCTCAGGCGCGAGGCGAGGGCGAATTCGCCGACGGCATGGGCGTCGGCAGCGGTCGGCTGCTCGTCCTGTTCCGCGCGGAAAATGAACTTTGGCGAAGACAGCACGATGCCGATGATGGCCTGGGCGCCGGCCTCCCAGGTGCCGCCGGCCGCCTGCTCCGCCGCGTTAAAGATCCCCACATAACGCTTGATCTCCCCTTCTGTCGCCGGCCGACGGAAGGCGCGGCTGGCGAACCAATTCACGATGAGGCGGGCCCGGGCCTCCCCGACCTTGCCGTCGATCACCGCGGCCAGACGTCGCTGCATCTCCGTGCGCGAATCGAGCGGGCCGCGGAGGAAAAGCCGGAATCCGGAAAGCGTGCGAGCGGACGAGGCCAGATTCGCGGGCGGATTCTTCCACGTCATCGTGAAGAGATGCTTACCAGCCGTGAGCTTCACCTTGACCTCAAGTGCTTCGCTTTTCGACGCCGATTTCATCGGCAGCACAGCGGCCTCCACGCCATCGATGGCGAAGGCCACCTTGGGAGGTGGATCGCCGGCACCGCCTGTTGGCTTAAGCCGGACGGACAGGAGATACTCCGCATCCTTCGGGACTTCCATGTAACCAGACATCGCCGGTTCTGGATTAAAGAAACGCGTCTGCTCTTTGTTCTTTCCGCGCGGTGTCATCTCCACCATCGCTACGCCCGTGCTATCCAGTTCGGGCAGCGTGAGCGGTAGCGCCTTCGCGGCAATTTGTTGCCCGACCGCGATGAATCGCTCGAGGTGCACGGGCGAGAAGGAAAGCACGTCGGCGATATTATCGAAACCATACCCGGAGTCATCGGCCGGAAAATCTACCGAGAAGTTTGAATCCAGATAGCACAGGTCGCGGATCGTGTTATTAAACTCCGTGCGATTAAGCCGACGAATGGTCACGGAGCCCGGATCCACCTTGGCCTTAGCGACAGCCTGGGAAAGCAGCTTGCGCACGTTTATATCCAGCTGGGCGATTTCCGCGGGGCTTGGGCGGACGGTTTTTTTGGCGGGTGGCATCTCTCCCGAGACCACCTGATTGATCACCTCGCGCCAAACGCGCTGCTCTTGGAAGAAGCGGCCGTCGTCCTTAATCGCCTTAAGGTCCAGATCGCCCTTCGTCTTTTCTCCACCGTGGCACTCGTAACAGTACTTACTAAGAAAGGGGGCGAGGTCGTGCTGGAAATCTTGGGCAGCAACGGGAGCTGTCATCAGGCAAACCAATCCCCCTAGACCCATGCAAATAAAGATGGGCAACCTGGTTAAGCTCGGGGTTGATCGCTTGGTCACAGTTAAAGAGACAAAAGGGGCGTGCCTTGGTTGCAAACGAAAGGCCTTAATCGTTAAAAGGGTGTCAAAATTTAGTGAATAATCTTAAACTGCTGTTTATTAAGTACTTAAGTAATTTTATCAATGAATCTGGAATTTACGTTCCCGTCGTAATATCGAAAAGCCTGCCCCTTTTGGCATTATTCCTCGATTAAGCCCAAGGCCCCTTCAAGATGGCGGAGGAAGTAAGAAACCTAAGCCACCGCTTAGTGTTTCAGAGTTACCCCCTCCCCTTTCCAAAGATGATTACCCTGCACAGACTTAACCCCTGCCTCCTGACGCTCGCAGCCGTGCTCGCCGGGGTCACTTCTGGGCAGGCGATCGACCTCGAATCTTTGGTAAAGAACTCCCCCTTCGGTGCCGCCGCCGGGCCCACTGCTGCTAACGCCGCCCCAGGAACTCTCGAGTTCCGAGGCATGTATGCTGATGGTGGCGTCAACTACTACAGCATCTATAATGCCCTGACCAAGCAGTCGACCTGGGTGGCGGAAGGGGAAGCCCCGTCCGTCAATGTGCCTGTCACCGTCAAAGGCTTCGACCTCGTCAACGAATCCCTACTGGTCGACAACGCCGGTCAGCCACAGAAGATGGAGCTACATCAGGCCGTGATTGTGAAGTACTCCGGCCCGGCACCCGCACCGATGATTTCTGCCGTGAATAACGGCATTGCACCCGGCGCCGCTGGGATGGCTGCAGGGGTTGCCATGCCGCAAATGACCCCCGAGCAGGTCGAAGCCTTCCGAAACTCGATGCGTGAGCGCTTCAGTAATGGCGCCGCCCGCAACGGCAACCCCAACGCTGCCGCGGCTTCGCCTGGAGGCGCCGTGGCAGTGCCCGGCGCCGCATCGGCAGCGCCAGCCGGCAAGTCGCAGAACAACAAACCCTCGAAAGCTAACCGTAGCCCCAAGGCCAACTAATCTACATCCCTGACCACCGTCCAGAAAAGCCCTGCCCGTCGTCTCCGCAAGGGCTTCACCCTGCTCGAGATTCTGATCACGATTGCCATCATGGCTTTGTTGGTCGGCGTAGTCGTGCAGAACCTTGATAAGTTCTTCGGCCAAGGACAGGAAGGGGCCGCTAAAATTTTCGTGCGTAATTCATTGGAAGCCCCGTTGCTCAGCTATCGCCGTGATTTGGGCGACTACCCCTCCACCGAGGAAGGCATCAAGGCCCTTCTCAAGGCTCCCGAAGGTAAGTCAGAGCAATGGAAGGGCCCATATATCACAGTCCCCGGCGGCAACGCTCCCAACGATCCATGGGGAAATCCTTATCAGTATCGCTATCCCGGAACCCATAACACGGACAGTTACGATCTGTTCTCCATGGGCCGCGACAAGCAGCCCGACACCCCAG
>CAIRLQ010000027.1 GCA_903879465.1 uncultured Opitutia bacterium
CCGACCGCACCGAGGTCGTGAAGCACGACGAATCGCACCAGCTAATCGAAGAGTTCATGCTCCTCGCCAATGAGAGTGTCGCCACCGCACTCGATAAAGGCTCGGTCCCGCATGTATGCCGCGTCCATGATGACCCAGACCCCGAGAAACTCGGCGCCCTCCGCGAAGAACTCGCCGGCAACGGTTTCCAGGTCGGCGATCTTACCCACCGTTCCGAGATGGTGAAACTGCTCGCCAGTTTGAAGGACCGCGAAGACGGGTACACCATCCGCATCCAGCTCCTGCGCTCGCTCAAGCAGGCCTGCTATCGCCCTTCCGCCGACGGACACTTCGGCCTCGCGAAGCAACACTACTCGCACTTCACGTCGCCGATTCGCCGCTATGCGGACTTACTCGAGCACCGCATCTTCGACGCCTACATCCAGAAACACGGCGTCCGCTCCGCACCGAAAGAACCGCTGCGCTCACCCGGCATCGGCGAGCTCACGCGCTCCTGCGAGCATATCTCGATCACCGAGCGCAATAGCTCGGAAGCCGAACGCGATTCGGTGAAGATCAAAATCCTCGAGCTCTTCGAACGCGAGGCCGCCCGTCCCGACAAGCGTCCGTTCGAGGCCACCATCACCGACGTGAAGCCCCACGGCCTCATGGTCGAGCTCAACGCCTCGCAGGCCTACGGCCTCGTGCACATGTCGACGCTCACCGACGACTATTATCGCCTCAACGATCGCGGCAACATGCTCGTGGGCAGCCGCACTGGCCGCAAGTTCATGGCCGGCGGCGTGATCCAAGTCACTGTCGACCGCGTGGACCGATTCAAGCGCCAGGTGGATTTTCGCCTCTACGACGACCGGCAGGCGGACAAGCCCCGCGGCCCCGAGCGTCGCAAGGGTGGCCACGGGCGCTGAGCTAAACCACGAAGAAAGGCCATAAATTAGGGCTATATAACTATTGAGACTGATTCTCAATACGCTTGACTCCGCTTACTGGCCAACAGGATACGATTTGTGAAAACACTCGCCCCCCTCCTCCTGGCTGCCGCCGCCTGCGGTTGCGATAATCCTTTCGGCTATTCGTATCTCACGGAAACGCTCAAGCCTGGGAAAATCGAGATCGTCCAGTGGGTCACCGGCCGCTTCGGCCGCGACATGGGCTCGGGCTATGATGCCCGCTACCGCGGCTTCGACCTGAAGACCGAAGTCGAAATCGGCCTTTCCGCCAACGAACAGCTCTCGTTCTATTTCAACAACCGCTATCTCGATAATAGCGTGAGGGAAGGGCTGCGCTTCGACGGCTTTCAGGTGTCCTACATGCACATGCTGGCCAATCCAGATAAGGCAGAGTGGGGTCAGGCCATCTATATCGAGCCGGGCTATTCGCAAACGAGTTCCAAGGACGGCACCCTCCGCGACGAGTACAGCCTCGAGCTGAAATACTTATTCCAGCACAACTTCGGCGCCTCGCACGAAAACGTCTACGCAGTGAACCTGATCGCCGAAGTCGAACGCAAACCAGCGACAGGCGCGGACGCCCTGAAACTTAAACTCACGCAAGGGATCGCCTGGGAACTCAACAAGCATTGGATCGCCGGCCTAGAGGTCGTCGCCGAAGCCGAATGGGCAGAGATGAACAACTACGAATACGGCGCCATACTAGCCGGACCCTGCGTGCGCTACCAGCGCGAGAACGGTTTCTTCGCCACGCTCACCGTGCTAAGCCAGGTCATGGGTTCGCCGGCTGAAAAGGGAAACCTGAACGTCAGCGAAAAGAGCCCCTACGAGGCCCGCCTGCGCTGCGGCATCGAGTTCTGAAGTGGTCAAACGCCAGCCCACTTAATAGGTAGGGACAGCACCACGTGCTGTCCTTTTTTATTGGTAGGGCGGGCTCTCCGAGCCCGCCGGTGAGCCGATTGAGATTCGGAGCTCGCCTTGCGAACGGACGGCTCGGAGAGCCGTCCCTACCCAAGACATTCCTCTATATTTTAACCTTACCAAGGCGGATAGGACAGGACGTGGCACGGTCCCACCCAACCTAAACCTTACTTCAGCGCCGCTTTCACCGTCGCCAGCATCTGATCGGGCGAGAGGCCGTTGGCGGCGCGCAAGGTCTTCACATCGGTGGCATGGCCGACGAAGCGATCGGGCCAGCCGAGGCGGACGACCGGTGTATTCACGCCATATTCGGCGAGCGACTCGAGCACTCCCGTGCCGAATCCGCCGGTGACGGCGCCATCCTCAAGCGTGACGATCAACTTCGCCGCCTTCGCCTGCTCGGCGAGTAACGACGCATCGATGGGCTTGGCGAAACGGGCGTTGACCACGCCGACGGATAAGCCGGTCTGCGCGGTAAGTTTTTCGGCCAGTTGCAAGGCGTCCGGCACCATCGAACCCAGAGCCCAAAGTTGGATATCCGCGCCCGCGCGCAACACCTCAGCCTTACCCAGCGGGATCAGCGCAGCCTGCGGTTTGATCGCCTTCCCGGCGGCGGCGCCGCGCGGATAGCGAATGAACATCGGCGCCCCGGATTGAAGCGCAGTGTGCAGCATATCGGAGAGTTCGTCCTCATCCTTCGGCTGCATCAGCGTCACGTTCGGGATGCAACGCAGGTAGGCGATATCGAAGAGACCATGATGTGTCGGACCATCGCTCGGAGAGACGCCGGCACGATCCATGCAGAAAGTGACTGGCAGGCGCTGCAGGCAGACGTCATGAATGACCATGTCGTAAGCGCGCTGCATGAAGGTGGAATAAATCGCGCAGACGGGACGGAGGTCGCGGGCAGCGATACCAGCGGCGAAGAGCGCGGCGTGCTCCTCGGCGATACCGACGTCGTGATACTGCCCGGGCAGCTCTTTCTTTAGCTGATTGAGCCCAGTGCCGGAAGGCATCGCGGCGGTGATACCGACGACGCGTCGATCGGCCTTGGCCTCACGCACCAACAGTGAGCCGAAGACATCCTGCCAAGCCTTGGGGGCGCCAGGGGCGCCCGAAGCGAGCGAATCGCCCGTCTCCGGATCGAACGCGCCCGTGCCGTGGAATTTTTCAGGATTCTTCAGCGCCGCGCCGAGGCCGCGGCCTTTCTCGGTGCGGATATGAAGCAGAATCGGACCCATCGAATCCTTGCAAAAGTTGAGGTAGCGCTCGAGGGCGCCGAGATCATGACCGTCCATCGGTCCGATGTAACGGACGCCGTATTGTTCGAAGACGGAGGAGCCGCGCGTAAACCAGTTCTTCACGTGGCGCTTAAAGCTGCGGCCGAAGTCCAGGAACTTCGTGCCCGCCCGGGTCTTGCCCAACAGTCGTTTCAGGCCCTGCTGCGAATTATTATAGGGCCGGGTGACGATCAGGCGGCTCAGAATATCCGCCACTGCGCCAACATTGCGGTCGATCGACCACTCGTTATCATTCAACACGATGACGAGGCGCTTGGTCGACTTCGCGGCGTTGTTGAGAGCTTCCATCGTGACGCCGCAGGTGAGCGCAGCGTCGCCGATGACGGCGACCACGTGGGAATCTTCCGCGAGGCGGTCGCGCGCGTTGGCGAGGCCGACCGCGGCGGAGAGCGCCGTGCCCGCGTGGCCCGCGCCGAAAACGTCATGCAGGCTCTCCTCGCGATTGAGAAAACCGCTCAAGCCGCCCGTCGTACGGATGCCATCAAAGTCGGCGCCGTTGCGGCCGGTCAGGAGCTTATGCACGTAGCCCTGGTGGGCCACGTCGAAGACAAACTTGTCTCGCGGCGTCCCGAAGACGCGGTGCAAGGCAATGGAAAGTTCGACGACGCCGAGATTGGGGCCGATATGGCCGCCATTCTTCGCCGTAACGGCGACGAGTCGTTCGCGGATTTCCTGTGCGAGGGCGGGCAACTGCTCAGGGGCGAGGGCCTTGACGTCAGCTGGGCCGCGGATGGTCGAGAGGAGCGCCATCTCAGCCTTCAGACTCTTCACCACGCTTACCCAGCTGCTCGATCCGCAGTTCGGCGGCTTCGAGGCTCTTCTGGCAGGACTTTAAGAGGCGCATGCCCTCCTCGTACTTCGTCACCAACTCGTCGAGCGACACGTCGCCAGACTCGAGTGACTCCACGAGGTGCTCGAGCTTCTTCAACTCGACCTCGAAGGCTTCCTTGCCGGAGGCAGGGGTGGGTTTCTTGTCCGCGCACATGCGACTACTGTCAACCGCCCGCCCACCCCCCTCAAGAGGATTGTGCGGGCTCAGGCGAGAAGCCGGGCCCAGGCCTGCACGGCCGTAAACCCACGCACTTCGAAAACCTTCGCCGGGGACGACTGGCCAGAGACCAAGGTCAGCTGGCCTTCGGCAATGCCGAGACGGGCTGCAAGCAGGGCCTGCACTTCGCGGTTGGCCTTACCGCCTTCGGGCGGTGCCACCACGCGGACCTTCAAAGCCTCGCCGAGCCGACCGACGATTTCCGAACGCGAGGCCCCGGGCACCGCCTTAATCTTCAATCGGCAGGACGCCGCGCTCACAGGTACTGCGTCAGGGTGGCCACCGTCTTGGCGTTCAGCCGACGCACGAGGGCCACCGACAGATCGACGCAGGCTTGGAGGTCCGCGACGTCGATGACGGAATTATGCGTGTGGATGTAACGCGCCGGCACCCCGAGCACGATGACTGGAACGCCGAGCTCATGGGCTTGGAACGAGCGCGCATCCGTGCCGCCTGTGCGGCGCACCGCGAGCTGGCACGGAATCCCCTGCTCGGCGGCGACGGCAATCGTCAGGTCGACGAGGCGAGGATTCATGATGGCCGTCGGATCATAGGCGCGTACTTGCACGCCGCGTCCGAGCGAACCCTGTGATTCTGGAGAATAAAGACCTGGCGCGTCGTCGGCCGGCGGACCTTCGAGGACGATGACGACGTCGGGCTTGGCGAGACGGGCTGCGACGACCGCGCCACGGCAGCCGACTTCTTCCTGAACCGTCGCAACTGAGAGCACCTCACACGGCGCGGCCGCCTGATCGAGCGCGCGCGTCGTCAGCGTCAAGGCAACCATGCCGACGCGATTATCAAAGGCCTTGGCGGCATAGAGCCCCGGTTCGGCGAGCGCCGTAAAAGGCCCTTCTGGCACGACGGGATCGCCAGCGCGGATACCGAGTCGTGCGACGCCTTCTGCGGAACGCGCCCCGATATCGACATAGACCTTATCGACCGAAGCCGCTTGAGCACCTCCTTGATGCGGTGGGAGTGCGGCGACGATGCCGATGAATTCCTTCTGCGCCGAGCGGGCAAAGATGCGGAGGCGTTGCGCAGCGAGTACGCCGTCGGGCCAACCGCCGATTGGCACGAGTCGAAGAAAACCGTCGGGCGTCACGGATTGCACCAGGAAGCCAATTTCATCCATGTGGGCCGTAAGCACGACGCGCGGGGCCTTCCCTTGCTTGGTCTTGGTCGGCGAGGCGAGCACGCCGCCGAGACCGTCGGCCTGCAGGGTACGGCCGCGCATCTCGCGGACGAAGATCGCGCGGACCGCGTCCTCATGCCCGGAGGTTCCGTGGGCCTGCGTGTAATCCTCTAGGAGCCGGAGCATTTCGGAAGGGCGCTTGGACATAAGAAAATAATCAGCGAGGCTGGCGGGTCTGCAGGCGGGGCTTAAGGCCCGCCTTAGCGACGGCATCGAGCGCATGAACGGCGGCGCCGGTGAGGGAGCGCTCATCGGCGACGATCACCACCTCCGTGCCGGGAGATTTCAAGGCCTGGGCGACGAGGGATTTCTCCAATTCAGCGAAAGCGATCTCCTTGCCCTCCAGGTAGAACTTGCCTTCGCGGTCCACGCCCACGACGACCGTCGTCGCGGCCGAACCGCTGGCCCCCGAACTGGCGGTCGGCGGCACGATCGCCATCGTCCGCGCTTGCTCGAAACGACCGCTCAGCAACAGGAAGAAAACCAGCACCACCATCACGTCGATAAGCGGCACAACGTTGATATCGGCGCGCCGACGGCGCGAAATCACCAAGCTCATCGACGGCGGGCCTCTAGCGCTTCGACGAGCACATCGAGGCGGGCGGAAAGGATTTCCAGCCGGCGGCCGAGCCAGTTGGCGGCGACCAGTGCCGGAATGGCGATGCACAGTCCCATCATCGTAGTGCTCAGCGCGAGACCCACGCCACGCGTCAGCGTCTGTGAATCTGGCAGGCCCTGCTCGGGGAAGAGCGTGGCGAGACCCGTGACTGTTCCCAACAGGCCCAGCAGCGGCGCAGCGGCGACGATACTGTCGATCAAGTGTAGGCCGCGCTGCAGGCGGACTAATTCATGGCGAGCATGGGCCTTGAGGACATCGCCGGAGGCACCATCCTTCCAACGCTGCACGAGGCGACCGGCGACCGACTCGCCGTCCGCCGGGCCGACCTGCTCGAGGTGCCCATTCTGCACTGCCTTCAGAACAGCCTCAGGGGCGACCGCCGAAACGCGGAAGGCGAGCGCACGCTCGATGATTAGGTAAACCACCAGCAGAGAACAGAAAGCCAGCGGCCAGATGAAAATCCCGGCTCCTTGGATGAGGGTTTGCACCCGCATAGCCTCCCAGTAACCGATTAAGTCGCAAGCCCACTGTTTAAATGGCGTTTATATGATTATAAATGATTGATAAATGATTTTAAACGATAATTTGCAGTATTTTGGAACAAATGTCAGGAACCTATCCTTTGACATCTCCCTAGGGGGGTTTACTCTGATTTTACCCCACTTTACTATGAGACGTAATCGCTCAGGTTTCTCCCTCGTTCTGTCGCTCACCATGATGGCCGCCATGGTCTTGATGGTCATCGTCCTTGCTTCGTTCTTACAGGTCGAAAGCCGTCTAGCCCAAAGCCACTCCGGCTACCTTCGCGCCCGTTTCAACGCCCTCGCTTCCGCCAAGATCGCACTCGGCCAGCTGCAGCAACTCGCTGGCCCCGATCAACGTGTGACCATGCGTGCGGACATGTATGCGGATAATGATCAAGCGGTCAACGACGGCAGTTTCGACGGCGCGACGGTATCGCCTTCGCGTCCCACCCGTTTTAATAACTATTCTGGCAATAACGCCCCGAGCTCCGGCCGAATCTCGCACCAGAAGCGCTACCTCACCGGCGTCTGGGCCACGGGCGGCGTC
>CAIRLQ010000028.1 GCA_903879465.1 uncultured Opitutia bacterium
CCCATGTAAGGTGGAAGCGGTTGGCGGTTAGCGGTTGGGAAAACATCAAAGCACCTATGTCGTGACGCGGTCCCGACCCTACCCATTACAGCCGCGGGAACCTGGAGCCGGCTGCCGATGGCTGAACAGCCGACACCCGAAAGGCTGATGCCCCGGTGGCCGTCCCCCGTCACCCGAAACGATTACCTTCCCTGGATTTGCTGCCTCCGGGCCTCTTCGGCCGCAATCTCCTCTTCCTCCTCGCCGGCCAAAGAATCGGCGGCGGGACGGTCGAGGGATTTGGCCGCGAAGCCGGGCACGTGGTGCAGGATAAGGGCGAACAACATCGGCATATTATGCACGAGGGTGAAGACGAAGATAGAAAGCAGGCCGTCGCGGAAAGTCTGGATGAGCGCCATGAAGACGACGAGGTAGATATAGCGACTGAGGCGCTGCATCGGGCCGGTCGCGGCATGGAGGCAGTAGGCGGTGAGCAGATAGCCCAACAGGGCGGGAATCAAGAAGAAGCCGACGTAACCGAAGTTGAGATAGGATTCCCCGAGGTAGGTGGTAATACGCCCTTCTTGCGCATAATTACGTCCCGATGTAGAAATTTCTTGGATATGGTCCGCGAGGCCGGGCTTATTGGGCCACCAGGCGCGCGGGATCGGCAGCGTGACGATCGCAAGATAGGTCGAGCCATTAAACTTACGCCCATTGGTATCCGCCAAGGACAAGGCGCCGGCATACTGGTCGAGGAAGTCTTCGCCGCCGGATTCCCCTTTTTCGCGGGAGCTGAAGGTGAAAGATTCGGTGACCTGGGCCCAGGCCTCCTGGTTGTCGCCGGCTTGCACAGCCTGGCCGATATATTTAAGCCGTGGGAAGACCAACGCGAATACGAGCGCGCCGAGCAGAATCGGCCAGGTCGGCCACCGGAGCCGGCGCGTTTGCAAATAATAGGCGGTGAAGAACAATAAAGGCAGGACCAACATGAAACGGTGGTAGCCCTGCAACGCGACGCCACCGAGGAAGAAACCGCCAATGAGCAGAAGATACCAGCGGAACCCGAAGGTGAAGACCAGCAGGCCGACAATACCGATCGGCCAGAGGGCGACGGTTTGGAGGTAGCCAGTGCCGGCCGCGCCGGCTTCCAGTTCAAGATTACCGCTCTTGAGCGCTGTGAAGAAATAAAGTCCGCTGGGCAGGCAGAGGACGCCGAGGAATTTCGCGATATTAGGGCTCATCACCCGCCGGACCGTCGGCCGCATGGCCTTGGCCTCGAACTGTCCATGCGCGAGCCAGCTAGCGACGGCGAACACCACCACGCCGACATCGGCCCAGAGCAACGCGCGGCTGAGCTCCGCAGCCGTGATAACCTCCGTGTTCGGAACACCCGTGTACAAGGGCGACGCAGCACCCGTGGTCAGTTTAAAAGCGCGGTAAGTGAAGCTATAGAGGTGGAAAAACAGGTAGCCAGTCAGCGGATGCCAGAAGGCCATGCGCCGGAACATCACGAGGATGACCAAGCCGACGACGACGATGTCGAGCAGGAGGTATAGGAGGAGGTAATCCAATGTAACGAGAGTATGGAGTATCGAGTATGGAGTATCGACGATGCAGGAAGGCTCAGAGCCG
>CAIRLQ010000029.1 GCA_903879465.1 uncultured Opitutia bacterium
GGACGGCTCGGAGAGCCGTCCCTACCCATTGCCTCCCTTGTCAACCGGCCAGCTGGTCAACCGGTCAACTAACGTTGTATCGTTCTGGTCCTCTGAGCCTCTGGGCCTCTGGGCCTCTAGCGATTGCCCTCCGCTCTTTTTCCTTCCCCCCCTCCCTGTCTCTGGGAACAGTAATGGTATGTCCCCCGCGGACCAGTTGAAGGTCATGAAATCCCGCACCGAGAAATTCATCGGTGAGGCGGAGATTCTCAAGCGCCTGGAGGCTGGCAAGACCCTGCGCGTGAAACTCGGCGTCGACCCAACCCGACCCGATCTGACCTTCGGCCACATGGTGGTCTTTCAGAAGCTCCGCCAATTTCAGGAGCTGGGCCACCAGGCCGTGCTCATCATCGGCGATTACACCACGCGCATCGGCGACCCCACCGGGAAATCCGAGACACGCCCGGTCCTTTCCGAAGCTGAAATCGAGGAGAACGCCAAGACCTACCTCGAACAGGCCTACCAGATCCTCGATCCGAAGAAGACCGAGGTCCGCCGCAACAGCGAGTGGTTCGGCAAGATGTCGTTCCTCGACGCCCTCCAGCTCAGCCGCCGCATGACGGTCGCGCAGATGCTCGCCCGCGATGACTTCGCGAAACGCCACGCTTCGAACACGCCGATCTCGATCGTCGAATTCCTCTACCCGCTCCTCCAGGGCTACGACTCGGTGATGCTCAAGTGCGACATCGAGATCGGCGGCAGCGACCAGCTCTTCAACATGCTCGTCGGCCGCGACCTGCAGGAACAAGACAGCCAGCCGCCGCAGGCCGTGCTCGGCATGCCCCTGCTCGTCGGCCTCGACGGCGAGAAGAAGATGTCGAAGAGCCTCGGCAACTACATCGCCTTCAACCACGGCGCGAAGGATATGTTTGGCCGCATCATGTCGGTACCCGATGCGACGATGTGGGTCTACTACGACCTACTCCTACTCTCGACGCAGGAAGAGATCGCCGCGCTCAAGGCCGGACACCCGATGGAAGCTAAGAAGCAGCTCGCCACGCGCCTGACGGATAAATTCCACGGCGCGGGCGCCGGCGCGAAAGAACGCGCGGAATTCGAAAACGTCTTCTCCAAGGGCGGCGTTCGCACCGATATACCCGAATTCGTCTGGTCGGCCGTCTCTGGCGGCGCGACCGAGATTGGCATCGTCGACCTGCTGGCCGCGACGAACCTCTTCCCTTCCAAGAAGGAGATCCGACGCCTCATAGAGGGTGGCGCGGTCAAGATCGGCGAAGACAAAGTGTCCGATCCAGCCTTCAAGATCACTCAGCCCGCGGGCGAATTGGTGATTCAGGCCGGCAAGCGTACCTTCGTGAAGGTGAAGTAAGCGCGGTGCTTACGCGGCGTGCTCGGAGCGGGCTTTGATAATCCGCAGGATATAAGCCTGCAGGTCGTTCATGAGCCATTCCGTCCACCAATGGGAGTAAAAGTTGAAGCCTGTCGAGAGGCGTTGGTCGCTGGCGAGATGCAGTACGACGCAGTCCGCGCCGCGCGGCTCGATCCAATAGGAGCCGTGTAGGACGTCGAAATACGGCCCGCCGATGGTCACGTGTTCATCAAATGTCGTGGGTGGGATATTCTTCGTATCGGCGACGATGGAAAACGAGAGGCGCTTATTCTCCTCCCACTCGGTCACTTTCTCGACAAAGAGCACCCCGCCTTCAAATCGGGCGAAACGCACGGAGCCTACGCCGCTGCCCTCAAGGAGCGCCTCCGTCGGCCGCGGGAAACCCAGCTTATGGCTGAGTGAGAAACCGTGCTCGGCTTCGGTGATACGGGGCACCGAGCGGATCTGCTTCCAGACCTGTGCCGGCGTAGCCTTGATTTCAATCGTCGTGTGCACCGTGCCGATCTCTGTCGCCCGATCTCGCCATGATTCCAGCGGCCCGGCCACAAACGGCAGTAACGCCACCGCGGCGACGCAAAGACGCTTCGAGCCAGCCGACGCCCGGAAATCATGGATAATACCGGCCAGTAACCCGCCGAGGGAAGACATGACCAAGACAATCGGCAGCCAAAGAATCACGCAGATTAGTCCCTCCAGATTGAAGACCAAGGCCGCCACCATGAAGATGAGACCGGCGAGCCACGGGCCGAAGATCCGGCGCAGCCAGCTTTTCTGTACTTCACCGAACCAGACCACCACGAAGCCCAGCGCCAGGGGGATTAAGAAAATGAAACTGAAGGACATGACCGCATAAAAGGCCGACGCCTTGCCGCCATGGTTCATCGGTGCGAACAGTAGTCGGCAAACGAGGCCGTAACCTGCGCCCAGAAGCAAGCCGACCAAAAGCTGCCGGAGGGATGAAAGGCGACGGTCGCTCATGGGAATATCCAATCCTGAGGCACCACCCCGGAGGCAGGCAAGACCGCCGCGGGCCCACCCCGCCCATAACCCCGCTGATTATGCCCTTCCCCTGCCCTCCGGGCCCTCCCTATTATCGCCCCTCGCATGGTCGACCCCGCAAACATCAGTCGAGACTTCGTGCACCTGCACGTGCACACCGACTACAGCATGCTCGACGGCTGCAGCCGGATCGACCGCCTGATGGAGCGCGCCTGTGATATGAATATGCGCGCGGTCGCCATCACGGACCACGGGAACCTCTTCGGTCTCTTCGATTTCTGGAACGAGGCCAAGCAGCGCTCTAAGGGCGACGTAAAACTCAAGCCGCTCTTAGGCTGCGAGCTCTACCTCGTGTGGGATCACGCGCTCACCGACAAGCCCGACCGCCGTGAACACAAATATTACCACATGGGCGTACTCGCCCAGAATTTTAAAGGCTACCAGAACCTGACCAAGCTCGTCTCCGACGCCCACGTCCGTGGCCTGCACTACAAACCGCGCACCGACCTCGAGCAGCTCGCCAAGCACGCCGACGGCCTAATCGGCTTTTCCGGCTGCCTTCAGGGCGTCATCCCCCAGGCCCTCCTGCGCGGCGACTTCGAAGCAGCCCGTAAGGCGTGTGGTAAATTCGTCGAGATCTTCGGCCGCGAGAACTTCGTGATCGAGCTCATGGACCACGGCCTTGAGGAGCAGAAGCGCATCATCGCCGACCTCCTGAAGCTCGCCACGGAATTCCAGCTCCGAGTCGTCGCGACCAACGACGTACACTACGTCGACGCGGGCGATTCCACCGCGCACGACGCGATGCTCTGCATCCAGACCGGTGCGCGCCTCGCCGACGAGCGCCGCATGCGCTACTCGGCCCAGGAGTTCTACCTGAAGAGCGAGGCCGAGATGCTCCGCGTCTTCGGCGAAGTCCCCGACGCGATCAAGAACACCGTGGCCATCGCGGAGATGTGCGACGTCAAGCTGCCCGTGGGGCAGAATAACTACCCGGTCTACATCTTCAGCGAAGGCGTGAAGCCCAAGGCCTCCGACAAGATCGATGAGATCCTCGACGGTTACGAAAAGCTCAAGAACGGCCTGCTCGCCGCCGCGGGCAAGGCCGGCGACTTCGTCATCGAAGCCGAGAAGCGCAAAGGGATGCGGGCCAACGGCTCTTACCTCCTCGAACAGGTGAAGGCCGGACTCAAGGAACGCTACGGCGTGGACTACGATTCTCCGAAGGCTTGGAAGGATGAGAAAATTCCCGGCGTCGGCCAGACCAGCCCGGCCGAACTCTGCCGCCGCGTCGACTATGAGATGGGCGTCATCGCGGGCACGGGATTCGTCGACTACTTCCTCATCGTCTGGGATTTCATCGACTGGTCGCGCCGCCACGACATCCCCGTCGGCCCAGGCCGAGGCTCGGGTGCCGGCTCGATTGTGGCCTATTGCCTGAAAATCACCGACATCGATCCGATCCGCTTCGGCCTGCTCTTCGAGCGCTTCCTGAATCCCGAGCGCGTCTCCGCGCCCGACTTCGACATCGACTTCTGCATGCGCCGCCGCGACGAGGTCGTCGGCTACGTGCGCAAGAAGTACGGCGAAGACCGCGTCGCCAA
>CAIRLQ010000030.1 GCA_903879465.1 uncultured Opitutia bacterium
CACTTGCCGGCCGTAGACGCATGGGCTGTGGCGACGAAGGATGCGTTGCAGGACGGCGGCCTGTGCCGCGGCCGGGTTGACCAGCGCTTGCTGGAAGCGTTGGCGGGCCGGTTCGCACAAGCGGCGCCAGAGCCGGTTAGCGACGGCCGCTTTAAACGGAATCATGGCAGACCAGGGTGGCTTGGGTGAGCAGCGACCGGCCGAGACGGTGGGTGTTAGAGAGGGTCAGTGGGGCGAGGCAGGCTAACTCGACGCCTTGGGCGAAGTCCGGATTCCGTTCGAGGAAGAACTGTACCGCCGGGTCGTCGGAGCGTTTAGACGGAATCTCCGTCAAGGCCTCCGTTAATTGCCCGTGTGTTTCTTCGAAGCGGATTAAGCCGCTCGTGGGGTTGTAGGCATTACCGAATTTCGCTTGGGCCACCGCATCGAGTAGTGGCTTCAGGTCTATTTCTTGGACTTGATGATGAGGGTAGTACGTGAGGAAGAATAACGGAAGGTATAGGTATGTCCGATAGCCCTTGGAAATAAGGAACCAATAGCACGGGGTGGAACCAGCTGCGGCGAGCATACGGGCGGTGACGGCACACCACCCGCGGACTAATTCTTGGGAGCCCCAGTAGGCTGGGGCGATGATGGTATCACCGGAGAACAGGATTCGTTGGTCTTGGCCCGCGTACACGAAGGTATAAATCTCTTGGGTGGAGAAGCCGCGGATCACTGTTGCTTCATCGTGCAGTAAGATTACCCACGTCTTGGCGACGAGATCGGCGTCAAAGCTTTGGCGCGACACGCAGGCGTAATGCGTGGCGAACAGTTCGAACATTTGTTCGCGTTGGGCGGCGGTCAGGTCCGCAGGCGCCACGATGAGATGGGAGAGCGTCATGTGCGGCGGGTGGGGAGGTAGCGACGCAGCCAGAGGGCCAGCCCGAGGAGGCAGGCGATTAGCTCCCAGCGGGTTAACTGGTTAATCAGGGCAAAGCGGGCAGAGTCATCGGCGAAATAAATGCCGGTCTCGGGGCTGCCTGTGCTGCCGAATAACCAAGCATTTAAGGCTTCGCAGAGGAGTACGAGAATCAGTAGCCAGGCGAATTTTCGGCCAGTGCCAGGCAGTAATTTTGGCAAGGCTACGAGCACCATGCCGAGCATGACAGCGTCATGGGCGATGCCATGCCAGCAACGCCAGACCTGCGTAAAGACTAGCAGCGGCAATTCCACGAGTGCGCGCAGGAGGAAGCCGGCGAGAAAAACCCCAGCAAACTGTCGAGTCGCCGCCTCTTGGGATGGGTCACGCCAGAGCCAGCCCGGTAGGAGGTAGAAGAATGTTAAGGCCGTGAAGACCCAAAGCTGCTTCTCCCACGAAATTTTGCCGCCGATGGTTCCATGCATATTTTGCCACCAGCCGAAGCCAAGGCAGAGGGCGAGCAAGAGCGCAAGCGCAGGTAGCAGGAGCCACCGTTGACGGGAGGGCGGCGGCATTAAAAACGGAGGCGGATGCGTTTTTCAGTGATCTCGGGACCGGGCGCTTCGCCCCGTTCGGCGCGGCGGCGCAAGGCCTGCATGTGTAGGGCGATGAGGTCCGTTTCTACGTGCGTGTAAGCGGGCCCGTCGAAGCGTCGCAGGTTGCCCCCTTGCAATTTAAGAATATCCACGTCCTGTTGGATGATGTGACGGCTCATGGGCTCGAACGCTAGGCGCACCAGCCAGCCGATTCGGCCGTAGCGGAACGTGATGACCGTAGAGACCTCGGTCGTCCATTCGTCGATGGGAGACGCTTGGGACGTGATGATGAAGTGATGCCGGTCGTCGAAGCGATAGTCGACGCGGCTCAGGTTCGGCATGAGGAACTGATCGGTATGGGTGAGTGGGCAGTTCTTCGGGTAGAACAGCCGAGAGATGAAGCTATCCGTGGTCGGCTCGTTTTCGAAAGACACCGCTACGGAGTCGGGGCCCTTGCGCACGACCGCGTCCATCTCCCGTGGGTCGGGATTGCGGAACCAGCCCTTATGGACGGTGGCGGTGTGTGGGCAGTCGAGGAAGTTTTCGAGGCAAGCTTCGACGTTGGAGTCAAAGCGGGTGCGCATCCGGAAAGTCGTCCAGCCGGTCTCATCGCAATGGGGGAAGGCACGGGGGGCGTGGGCGGGAGCTTCGCCCGGGCAGAGCCACACGAAGCCATCCTGTTCGCAGACCGAGCGGCTCGCCAAGCGGGCGGCAGTCGGAATCGGGCGACCCTCGGCGAGGGAGGGGATATGTTGGCATTCACCTGAGCCCGCATATTTCCAGCCATGGTAGGGGCAGACGAGACAGCCCGCTTTTACCGAACCTTGCGAGAGGGGAGCGTTGCGGTGGGCGCAGCGATCCACGGCGGCATGGGCGACCCCGTGCGTATCGCGCCACAACACGAAGTCGGTAGCGAAGAGTCGCGCCGCTATAGGTACAGCCTTTAAGCGCCGTGATTCGCAAACGATATACCACTCGTTTTGTAAGGACATGAAACTATTCGAGGGGGTAGGGGATACGATGATACTTATCGGGCCGAATATTTTCTAGGCGTTGCTTCTTTCCGTTCGGCCAGACGATATCGATGGTGACGGGCGCGGCACTATCAGCCAATCCAAAGTGAAGTCGGCGGTCGCTCTGGGCGGAGAAACCAGAAGTCAGCGAGACCTGGCGGCCCTGGAGCCCGGCGGCGGTGCGGATTTGGATGCTAGTACCGACCGCATCGCTATTTACTTCACGGCCGTCGCCGACCATGAGAAAGCCCACCCAGTGTTGGTTCGGGGCTCTCGTGGCGACATTATGGAGGACATCGGGGCCGGCATACTGGTGGATGATGATGGCGTCGAGGCGCCCATCGTTATCGAGGTCCACCATGGCAACGGCCCGGCTATTGCTCTTTTCGGTAAGCCCCACGACGTCGGCCACGTCGCAGAATTTCGCGGGTGAGCCCCCGTTGGAAAGGTAGACGCGGTTGAGCTGGTGGCCCCAGATATCGTAGCCACGGAGGTCGGGCCAGCGGTCTGCGTAGCTATGGACCTCGGGACCGGCGCGCATGACCTGCGAGGCACGATACCAGTAATCGCGTTTCTCTGGGAAGAGTTTGTCGGCGGTGTCATCCACCATGCCGTTCACCTGGATGAGGTCGAGGTGGCCATCTAAGTTCAGGTCACCCATGGCGGCGCCCCACCCAAAGCGCTGTTCATTGATGAGGCGTCGTGGGCTGGCCCGGTCATGCCAGTCCCCTTGGGCGTCGACATGCCAAGCGAGGCTCCCTTCCGCCTGTAAAGGAGCGTGTACGTTAGAAACATAGACATCGAGTGCGCCGGTATTGTCCAGGTCCCCGATAGAAACATTCATCCCCTTATAAGTGTCACGACCGACGCTGCCTTGAAACGTCCCTGCCTTACGCGTGAACCCTTTACCCCCTTGGTTGAGATAGATATCATCTGGGCCGTAATCACTGGCGCAATATAGGTCGGGCCAACCGTCATGATTAAAGTCAGCCACCCCCACGGCCATGGTCCAATGCGTTTCGGGCAGGCCAATTTTCCGCACGTCCTGTTTGGTCCAATGGCCGCCGCCGTCGTTGCGGTAAAAAGCGTTGAGGCCACCGTTTTCGGCATTGTGCCAGGTCGAGTGCATGAAGTGGAACATGCGACGATCGTCAGGGTATTCCGGGGCGGGTAGGCGAAAAATATTAAAGGCCGTCGGCACGGCGTAGTCAGGTAGGGTGGGGGACATCGCATTGCCGATGAATAAATCGAGCTTACCGGAGTGGGAGAAGTCCGCCATGGTGGCGGCCACGCTGACCGTGTATTCATCGATGCCGCTCTGGGCGGTCACGTCACGGAAGGTCACTACCCCTTGGGCACTGACGGTGTTTTTGAGGAGGCGCACCTTGCCCCAGCCGCTGGTGAGCAAGAGCGACTGGCGTCCGGAATTATCGAAATCCACGAAGAGTGCGCTGGCGATGAGGCCGAACTTTTCGGGGTGTTGGCTAACCTCGTCGAGTGCGGGGAGAGGGATGCGTGTAAACTTCATTCCGCCGTCATTGTGGTAAAGGGCATTCCGGAACTGCGGTTCCATGAGCGGATTAGTGACAAAGAAGTCCTGCAATCCGTCACCGTCGTAATCTCCCACGGCTACGGCGGAGCCCACGGATAGGACCCACTTGGCGACATGGGTCACGCGCGGGTCGACCTCGGCGAGGGTGTGGCCTAGGCGTACTTCCTCTAAGGCCGGCAACTTCACGAGGGCAAAGCCTGCTTCCGGACCACTGACCTTAGCATGGATGATATTGGCGTAGAGGAGCCAGCCGCTCACGCCGAGCACGGCGAGCACAGCGGTGGATCGCAGCCAGACTGCGGGAGGCCGTAGCATACTCCAGCCTCCCTCCCAGACTTGGCGGAGGTGTCGCCAGGCCCAGGTCACTAAGGTGACCGTGAAGAGCGCAATGAAGATGGTCGCTAGCGAGGACTTTAGGTGGAGGAGGAAATCAAGCACCGCAATGGAGATTGCCCATAGTATTTGGGCGCGCGGCGTAGCGGGCGAGGTCTTCGGGTCAGTGACCATGTAAAACGCGAAGAGGAAGAAGGCAGGGGTCGCCAAAGTCCCCGTAATCAACGTTTCTGGCGGTAGGTGCCAGCGCATGAACCACGCTCGCACGAGCGTCAGGAGAGTGAAGGAGAGGAGGAACGTGACGATGAGCGGCGTCCGTTGAATCTTCCCGACAAAACAGAACAGCGCCGCCACCGCGAGGAAACCGGCCGCCCACCAAGGATGGGCACCCCATTGATAGGGCGGGGACGTCGCAAATTGGCCGCCACCGAGCCACAAGGCTGATAAGACTCCGAAGAGAGCCGGATTGAAGACGTGGCGGCCCTGGAAGGTAAAAACGTATTTAGAGGCGATTGCGAAGAAAACCGGCAGGCCGAGCAAATAGTAATCGTGCGGGTAGTTAATGAGTAACGAGAGCCCGAGGCCGGTGATGTAGGCACTGAGGGGGAAGAGCCGTTCACCGCGGAGCAACCAAGCTAAACTAAAGTCTAGGGACATGCTGAGCGAAACCGTCAGCAGGATTTGCCCGAGATCACGATTAATGCCTAAGAGCATGCTGCCGATGACCGCATAGGACGTCAGAAGGCTAGCGAAGAGCCAGCGTGGGTCGCGAAGCGGTGGCAAGGTGAGGGCGATGGGCATGGGGGTGGATTTGCGACGCACCTAGGGTGGTGATTGTGCGACCAAAGTATAGCATTAAGCCGAATGGTACAGGCATCGAAAATCTCAATGGAGGCATCGAAAATATCGATGTTTATTAAGCTATTAATATAGTGACTTTAAGGGTGGGTCGGCTTTGACTAGGGGAATGAAATATTCCACTCTGCTGGTCTTGATGGCGTCATTGTTGGCTGTCGAGGTCGCTGCCCAAGCGCCGGACTCGACGACCCCGGTCGCCGTGCTGGCCGCTTTACCGCCCGCTGAACGTCAGGCTCATGAGGAACTCATCGCCTTGCGAGTTGCGACGCAGGCGGCCTTCAATAAGGTCGGTAGTTCCGGTAAGGTGGAAGACATGGAGGCCATGTTAAAGTACGTGCACCCCGATTGCCTATTAACGGCGATGAATGGTCAGAGCGCCCGCGGCAAGCAGGGCATTTTGGAGTATTTCAATCGCCACATGATTAACAAGGATCATGCCATCGCCAAGGTGCAGCATGTATTTGAAGCGGATCACTTGAGTATTTTGCTCACCCCCGATATCGCCATTAATCGCGGGACGGCCCAAGGGACCTACAATTTTACGGACGGGACGGAATTCGTCGTAAACTGCCGCTGGACGGCAACGATGGTTCGTCAGAATGGTGCTTGGACGGTCGTGGCGTTCCAGTTCGGTCCTTCTATTTTCGATAACCCCGTGGTCGATGCCCTCAAGGGTTGGATCTATAAGGGCGCCGGCATTGCCGTGGTCTTGGGGCTAGTCGCTGGCCTGCTCATTGGTCGTCGTAGCCGTCGCCCAGAAGCCACGGCCAAAGCGTAAGCAGGCGTGAGTTTACCGGCCGTCAAGATCGCCATCCCGGCGAAGCTCAACTTGGCTGTGCTGACGGCGGCCGTACTGGGGAATGTCGGCCTGCTCTACCTGGCATCCCATACGGCTAACGGATGGGTGCTAGCGGGGGCGGTGCTGGCCTTCTCTTTTTTAAATAACACGATTTTCTCACTACTGCATGAATCCGTGCACCACATTTTTCACCCCAATGCGCGGGTGAATGAATGGGGTGGTCGGATTGCCGCGGCTTTTTTCCCGACAGCGCTCACCTTTCAGCGGATCTTTCACTTACGGCATCACCGGAATAACCGGACCGAAGTGGAGCAGTTCGATTACCTGCATCCCGAGGACAATAAGTTCCTCAAGCGGGCGCAGTGGTATGCCATCCTGACCGGGCTGTATTGGTTGGCGTCGCCAATCGGCATGCTCATTTATTTGGTTTGGCCGGGCGCGTTCCGGTTAAAAATTGTCCGCGGTGATGATTCCCCGCTGGCGCAGCAGACGGGGGCGAATGCGATGTTTGCTGGCTTTGACGATGCGCCGGTGGGGAAGATTCGGCTGGAAATTATCTTCACGATTGCGTTGCAGGTCACGGTCATCTGGTTGGCGGGGATAACTTGGTGGGCTTGGCTACTCTGTTATACGGCTTTTGCCGTAAATTGGAGTTCCTTGCAGTATGCAGACCATGCTTGGTCCAAGCTGGACGTGCGGGAAGGGGCTTGGAATCTCCATGTTAATCCGCTGGTACGCTGGATCTTCCTAAATTATCATCACCATAAGGCGCATCACCAGCATCCGGAAGTGCCGTGGATTCAGCTTGGTAAGTATGTGGACCCGACGGAGCACCGGCCGTCTTTCCTCCGCATTTACCTCAGTATGTGGCGAGGCCCGCGGCCTTTGCCTAAATCTGAATAACTGGCCAGCGCCTGCCCGGCATCGATCCTTTGCGACAGGAACTTACCCCCGTCATGAATTTGGCCTCATCGCCGGCGCGAGGGACTTTGTTTTACACGCTGCGGCAGGAAGGCCTCTGCGCACGGGAGTGTTTGCGTTTCGCCCTCCGGCACCCGCGGTATTTACTGGTGGGCCTGGCGGTCTATAGCCGGGCGCTCCCGCAGTGGCAGGCCTCTCGGCCCGCGCGGATGGGTTATGCTTTTTTGCAGTTGTTTGATGACTACATGGATGGCGATCGCGCCTGTTCGGAGGATTTAAGTGGCGTGGCGGAGCGGACGCGCAGCTACTGGCAGTTGGGCAGGTTTGAGCCGGAAGGCGTGCTGAATCGTCTGGGCCAATCTTTTTACGATGCGTTGCATCGCTTGCCGGCCTCCGAAGCCGCGGTGGCGAAGGCCGATGTGGCGGAGCTATTGGTGGCGATGCATTACGACTCCCAGCGCCGTCTTCTCCGCTGGCGGCTTTCGGCTCAGGCATTGCAGGGGCACCTGCGACAGACCTTCCGTCCATCGCTGAGCCTGCTGTTGCGTTGTGCGGGTTGCCAGACGCAGGTGGGTGCGGTGCCGGCGGTAGTGGCGGCGCTGTCTTGGTGCTCGGTCGTACGAGACTTTAAGGAAGATACTCGGATCGGCTTGATTAACATTCCGAAAGAGTCGATCCCGGCAGGGGTCAAGGATGTCGAACTCTGGGCGCATCCGCAGGTCCAGGCTTGGTTGCGGGAAGAACGGCGGCGCGGACGAGCGCTGATAGAGGCGAGTGAAAGTGAGATTAAAGCCGTAGCGGTGCAGGATCCAGCGGCGGCACGCCTCCTCGGTGTTTTTACACGCTCTATGCGTAAGTATCTGTTAGATTAGGCTTGGAGGCGGGGGAGGTAAAGACCGTGCAAAGGTGCAAATCGGCCTACGGCCGGTGGAAAGGTGGAAAAGGTGAATTGAAATCAGAGGACAGAGTACGGAGTACAGATTACGGACGGAAGGTATGGGCGGGACTGCGTCCCGACATAGGGGGCGTTTAAGGTAGGGACGTGGCTTCGCCGCGCCCTTGTTTTCATAGGAGGTCAAGGCGAAGCCTTGCCCCTACCCGCGAGCGGAGCTCGCGAGAGGCG
>CAIRLQ010000031.1 GCA_903879465.1 uncultured Opitutia bacterium
GAAGGCCTTCATGGCGGCGAAGTCGCCGGTGTCGGCGACGACCTTGGTATGTTGGCGAAGCTGTTCGAGTGCGTTCATGTGTGAAGGGTTTTGAGCGTGAGAAAGGTACCCCGATTGTCCAGCCCGACTCGTTAAAACGGGGTCGCTAGGCCCGGGTGGGCATCTCTCGCTTGTTTCATGGCGCTGGCTGGTGCAAATTGGCGCATGCGAATCAAGGTCAAGCAGGCGCTCGCCGCCGAGCAGCCCCTCCAAGGGGTCACCGTTTCTGGCTGGGTGCGGACGCGTCGTGACGCCAAGGATTTCTCTTTCGTGGAGATTAATGACGGCTCGTGCTTCAAAAACCTCCAGGTCGTCGTGGATGCGACGGCACCTGGGGCCGAACTTCTCAAGGAAGCGCTGACCGGGTCTTCGGTCAGCGTCGACGGTGAGCTGGTGCCTTCTCCGGCGAAGGGCCAGAAATGGGAGCTCAAGGCTTCGGCCTTCCGCCTGATCGGACGGGCTGATGAGACGTTTCCGCTTCAGAAAAAAGGCCACAGCGTCGAGTTCCTTCGGAGTATTCCCCACCTTCGTGCTCGCACCAATCGCCTCGGATCCATGATGCGTATCCGCAGTCGCATGGCCATGGCCGTGCATGCTTTCTTCCAGCAACGTGGCTTTGCCTATGTGCATACGCCAATCGTGACTGCGAGCGATTGCGAGGGGGCAGGTGAGTTATTCCGGGTCACGACGCTTGATCCTGTCACGCCGCCGAAGACGCCAGAAGGGAAGGTCGACTGGGCGGCTGATTTCTTCGCTAAGCAGTCTTATCTGACGGTATCAGGCCAGCTCGAGGGCGAGACTTTGGCTTGCGCCCTTGGCGATGTTTATACGTTCGGTCCGACGTTTCGCGCTGAGAATTCTCACACCAGCCGGCATGCCAGCGAGTTCTGGATGATCGAGCCCGAGATGGCTTTCTGTGACCTTGATGGCGACATGCGCTGCGCCGAAGAACTTGTAAAATACCTCGTAAAAACGGCCTTAGAAGAGTGCTCCGAGGAGCTTGAGTTCTTCAACGCCTATGTCGATAAAGGGCTATTAGAGCGACTGCATTTCGTCGCAGAAAGGCCATTCGCGCGCATCACTTACACGGAGGCGGTAGAGTTGCTGCTTCGATCTGAGCGCACCTTCGAGTATCCGGTGGCCTGGGGGGAGAACCTACAATCGGAGCATGAGCGCTATCTCACTGAGGAGCACTTTAAGTGTCCGGTGACCGTTTATGACTACCCTAAAAGTGCCAAGCCTTTCTACATGCGTCAGAACGAAGACGGTAAGACCGTCGCCGCCATGGATTTATTGGTGCCAGGTGTTGGCGAAATCGTCGGCGGCAGTCAGCGCGAGGAACGCCTCGAGCGACTCGTCGCGGCAATGCAGGCCCACGGCCTCAATCTGGAATCCTACGGATGGTATGTCGACACGCGTCGTTTTGGGACCGTGCCCCATGCGGGTTTCGGATTGGGCTTCGAGCGGCTCCTGATGTTCGTCACCGGCGAAGGGAATATCCGCGATGTGATTGCGTTTCCGCGCACGCCGGGCCACGCCTGAGCCGTCCAAGCTTATTTCTGAAGGTCGAGGATCGCTCGTGCCGTCGCACAGTTGTGTCGGACCATTTGCTGGCTGGGCGGAGTGGGCTTCGCGTCTTTGGTGGCAACGTTGTGCGCGGGGCTGGCGGTAAAAACTGGAGAGGTCGAGGCGACCATGCCTACGGCATTCCCAAACTCATCGATAATCGCGCCCCCGCTTGATCCACGGGCATAATCCGCAGTCGTTTGCATAAAGATCGCCCCGTTGCGGTCGGTGTCATTCATGTGAAAATAGCGCGTAATGATACCTTGGGAAATGCAGCCATAAGTGTTGGCTGGGTTGCTGTAGCAGCGGATGGCGGAGCCAGCAGGAGCATCGTCGCGCAGCGGCAAGAACGGGAGTCCCTTGGCGCCTATGCGGATGAGGGCGACATCGTGATCTTTATCGGCGGCAAGCACTTCGAGGACTTGATGGAACTTTCCGTCGGCGGTCATCACGCCCATCGCTTCACCGGTGGCGCTGGCTGCCACGTGATGATTGGTCGCGATGACGCCGTCAGGTGAAATGATGAAGCCGCTGGCGAGTGAGTTATGCCATTTAGTACACTTTTCGCATTTATAGGCGGAACCGATCAGGACGGAAGCGGCCGCGGCACGCCGGTAGATTTCATCTCCAAGCAGTATGACATTTTGTTGGGCGGGCAGGTGTAGATTGCCCGTCGTGGGCCGCTTGCATTGTTCCAGACGCGTATCGCGCTTGAGACGATTCTCATCTTTTTGTGCCAAGGCAGCCGTCGCATTCTCAAGCTGTTGAAAAAGCACCCGATCGTTGATGGCCGTATCCACGGTCGAACCTTGGGTGGGGGCCGCCAGTCCGAGCACGGAGGCGAATATCAGGGGGAGCAGCATTTGGATAGTAAAGCGGAAGGTAGAACTTAGACGAGAGAAGACCAATGTATCCGAAGTAAGCATACGCCAGGCCGGCATGCATAGAATGGGCAAGCGATCTCGCAGGGGGGTGGGTCGAGGTAATTGGTTGGGCGGAGGTATCAGCGGGGAGGGATTGTACCGGCATAAGGGCTAAATGGGTCAGCTTGGAGGTAGGGATACGTCTAATCGGTAGTCAAAAATTAGTAAAAATTAGATAATATGACCATAACTCATTGATAAACAGCATACTATCACGTGTAAGCCGCGTGTGAAAAAATACAAAAATCCGCTTGAATATGAGGCCGTGATTCTTCACTCTGGAACTTCCCTTCTTTGACAGAAGGCTGTTCCTTGGATGTTTCGGTGATCGAAAGCTTCTCTGCGATCAAAGCAGCAGAAACACGAAAAAAGGCATTGACGAAATCGTCAGCGCATTCACCGTCCGCCCTCCCTCCCCTTAACAGGAGGCCCCTTTCGGTTCTTTGAGAGTTCATTTTTTGTGCGACAATACGGCCTATCGTATTAGTCAAACCTTA
>CAIRLQ010000032.1 GCA_903879465.1 uncultured Opitutia bacterium
AGTCCGTTCATGCGCATCACCCGCTTCCCGGTGGAAGTCGCGCGCGACCTACTCGATGCTGGCTACTATCGTGTCGATCAACTCGCCGGCCGCTCGCCCGAGACCTTGCTCTCGGAAATCAAGGCACGCTCCAAGGAAAAGCCCGGATCGCACTATTTACCCGCCCTCAAGATGGCCGTCTATTTCGCGGAATCCGATAACCCGGACCCAAAGAAACTGTTCCTCGATCAGTGGCAGTGACCACGGTGACATATAGAGTGCTGCGTCGATGACAGAGGGCTGAGTCGATTCCAGAAAGTAGATTAATCCAGTCCTCCATTCAGTCCTCTGCCATCGACTCAGTCATCTGTCATCCATTCCGTCATCCGTCATCGCTTCAGCAACTCGCGCCAATCTTTGTGCTCATCCTTGTAGCGCTGGAAGGCTTCGTATTCGGCCGGATCAATGAAGCCATCCCCATTAAGATCAATCTTGGGAAACAGCCATTCCCAGCCGACTTTATGGGCCTCCCACTCCTTGCGTGTCACCTTGCCATCATGATTATCGTCAGCTTCGGCAAAGAAAGATTGGGCAAAGGATTTGGCTTCGGCCTTCACTGCCACCGCGCGCAATGATTCGTCCCATTCGATCAACATGCCTGAAGTGAGCAGGGATTTTCGGTAGGCTGCCGGATCGATGCGCTGCACGGCGACACCGGCGGCGATGGCCTCGCTCGCCGCGATTCCCGCCGCCTCACCGCACATCATGAACGTCGGCTCCATGCGGGCGGAGGCATAACCGAGAAATGACGCAGAGAAGCAGACGGAAACGAGCAGATTTGAAGCCTCCGGCTCAGCGGGCGTAAGCGAACGATACGGGATCGGGTAAGGCGTTCGGGTCGGGCCGTGAGCACCCCCGACGAACATCCAGCCTTCAAGCCCCACAAACGTCTTACCGTCCTTCTCCACGACGACCCGACGCGAAGGATAAGTATCGATACCGTATTGGGCGAGGGCCACAGGGTCGTCGACCTTCGTGCGATTATAGACGTCGGCTGCGGTGATCACATAACGCCCCTGCAGGCGGCGCGTGAGACGTACGTATAGTTGCCCCGGCCAGCCAGCGGTGTCGGGATGTCGCAGCAAGTCCAGCCCAAGCTCGGCGGTCTCCTTGCGGAAATCTGCCGGCACGCGGGAATCGGTGCTCATGAAATGATGTAACCCCCGGAGATAATCCTGGTGCGCTTTCCAAACCTTTGCCTTCACCGCGTAATCACCATCGGCGTAGAAATAGCTAATGCCCACGGGAGCCATCGTGATGAGCGAGTTGCGGTGGTAATTATATTCACCGGCATTCATCCAACCTGGGAAGATGCGGGCGAGGCGCTTTTTCAGCTCTTTCGGTTCGGCGATGGTCGCCTTGAGATGCTCGACGTATCGCCCGACGAGTTCGTAATCGCCTGCGGCATAGCCGGAGGGCGGCGTCAGCGGCGCACGACGGGCCGGATCGGACGTCACGTAGTATCGGTAGTTATAAGCCTGGATGCGCGGATCCGCCGCACCAATCACTTCGGTAAATCGACCCGTGATGCCCGGCAGCAAGCCGCTGCTAGCATCGCCTGCCATCACATAAGGATCAATCGGCGTGAGCTCGACCGGTTCGCGCACGCCGGCGAATTCTTCGCCGAACTCTTTCGTGGATTCGCGGGCGACACGATACGGTACGCCAGCGAGGGCCATCAGATCGCCCTCATAACCTGCATCGATGAAGACTTTAGCCTTCAATCGTAAGCGGGCTATCTCGGTCGCGGCGACGGGCGGACAACCCAGTGCATCGAACGGTGCGAAGTCGAAAGACGCCGAGATAATCTTGCCGCCGACCTTCTCGACCGAACCGACGCGCAGTTCTCGGACGATCTCGATACTGCGATCTACCAGTAGTTTCTCGAACGATGCCCGGATGATTTCGGGCGAGCCGCCCAGCGAAGTGAGTAATGGTTTCGTCAGCCCGCCCGTCGCCGCGGGATTCGGACAATCCTCGAGAGGCTTAATACCCGCCCCCAGGATACCGCCCACCCATCGGCTCGGTTCGATAATTACCACCGTTCGACCGGCGCGTTTAACCGCGGTCGCGGCCATGATGCCGGAAGGCGTCGCCCCATAGACGCAGACATCGACCTCCCTGACCTCCCCCGCGCCGCCGAAGAGTGGAAATAGAATTGCGCACCATACAAACGACTTCATGGGCCCATCGTGCGACGTACCCCGACCCTCTCAACCCCATTCCCGTGCCCCGACCTTCGGCATTGGACCGGGCGTGACTTGCCCAAGCAGAGGAGAGATTGACCCCTATCGAAATAAGAGAATACAAGAAGCATGCGCCTCCTCGCCCTGCTCTGTATCACCCTGCTCAGTCTCGCGGTCCGCGCGGCGGACGCCCCGCTCACCTACGTCGGCACCGAAGGAGCCGGCAAAGGCAAGAAGGTCGTGCTCATCGCCAACGACCACGAATATAAATCCGAGGAAGCCCTTCCAGAACTCGCCCGTATCCTCGCCAAACATCATGGCTTTACCTGCACGGTGCTCTTCGGCATCGACCCGAAGACCGGCAACATCGCGCAAGGCAACCCGAGCGACATTCCCGGCACCAGCGCGCTCAAGGACGCCGACCTGATGGTGATCTTCACGCGCTTCCAGTCGATCCCGGTCGAGCAGATGCAGCCGATTCTGGATTACCTCAACCGCGGCGGTGCGGTCATCGGCCTACGCACGTCAACACACGGCTTCCGCTACCCGAAAGATAGCCCGCTCTATAAATATTCCTACGACTACAAAGGCGAAGACTACAAGGGCGGCTTTGGTCGCCAGATTCTCGGCGAAACCTGGGTTGGCCACTACGGACCCAACCACAAATCCAGCACGCGCCTTGATCTCGTCGCGGAACAGTCCACTCATCCGGTATTGCGTGGCGTGAAGAACGCTTGGGCCGAGATCGGCGCCTACAATGCGGCCCCCCTCGAAGGCAGCACCATCCTCGCCATGGCCCAGCCGCTTACCGGCATGACGCCCGATTCGCCCGCCGATGCGGCCAAGAAACCGATGCCCGGAGCCTGGGTGCGTTCGTATAAATCCACCTCCGGCAAAGAAGGCCGCGTCTTCGCTTCGACTTACGGCGCCTCGGGCGACCTCGCCAACGATGGCTTCCGTCGTATGCTTGTGAATGCGTGCTTCTGGACCACGGGCCTCGAAGCCGCGATTAAGCCTGACCTTGAGATTAGCATCGTCGGCCCCTTCAATCCGACCTGGCTCGGCACATTCAAGCGCGCGGGGGCGGCGAAGCCTGCTGATCTAGCCAACTACGATAGCCCCATCTTCCCGGTCATTGCCAATAAGCCGAAGTCGAAGTAAGGCTAACTGACCGCTTCGCTTGCGGCGGGGCGGTTCTTCCGCATACTGGGCGCCATGGTTCCCACCGTCATCGTTCCCGTCATGACCTTGGGCAACTGCGTCTTCCTTCCGCAACAGCTGCTGCCGCTGCGCATCTTCGAACCACGCTACCGCAAAATGCTTAAAGAAGCGCTCGCTGGTAGCCGCATGTTCGCAGTGTCGCAGCTGGATGAAGATAGCCTCGCTACAGACAACGATGAACCGCCCTGCCCTTTCACCTGCGTCGGGCGCATCGTCGGGCACATTGAACTCGAGGACGGCACCTCGCACATCATCCTCGAAGGCCTGCGGCGCGCGAAAGTAATCAAGGTGAAGCGCAAGACCCCTTACCCACAGTTGGAAATCGCGCCCGTCGTCGACGAGGCCTCGAGCGACCTCCCAGGCAGCACGCGTGATATCGCCCGCGTGCTCGCCTTCGCCGAGAACATCGTCAGCGAGCTCGGCGAAGAAGCCGCTCCGCTCATGCAGCGCCTTCGCGGGCTGGCAAATCAGCCTGGCGCCCTGGCGGATGCAGCCGCCGGACACCTCGTCGCCGACGCCGATACGCGCCGCCAGTTGCTCGAGTGCCTTTCTCAGGATCAGCGCATCAAGGCCGTAGCCGACGAACTCGCCCGCCTCGACGCCCAGCGGAAGCTGGACGAACAGGGCGGCGGCGAAGACGCTCGAGGGTTGAACTGACCCTCTTAGGAGCAGGGATGGGGGGGGGCAGGAGCCTCAGCTCTGGCAGCTTTTTAGCTACCCCCACCCCCATCCCTACCCCTGCCCCTTGTTTTCCACCCTTTCTTCTTGCGGATTAGACTCATTCTAACTGATTGAGCAGTTAGAATGATTCAAAGTCTCACTCATTTGGACCGGGAGCATCTTCAAGAAGCCCTCAATAGAAGCGGCCAAAAAGTCACCACCCAGCGAGAAACGGTGTTTTCCGTCCTCCTATCCGAGCGCGACCACCCGACGGTGGATGAGGTCTTCAACCGCGCCCGCGAGGCCATGCCAGGCCTCTCGCTGGCCACGGTCTACAACTGCCTAGAGACCTTTGTGAGCTGCGGCCTCGTCCGCCAGGTCAACCACGAGCGCGAGTCGACCCGCTACTGCCCCAACCTAGCCCCGCACGCCCACTTCCGCGATAAGGAGACCGGCCGGGTCCATGACATCGAGCTCCCGCCCGAAGTCATCAAGAGCCTCCGCTCCATCCTTCCCCCCGGCTTCGACTCCGAAGTCATCGAGATCAGCTTCCTCGGCCGCGCCCAGGGCAAGGAAAGCACCTCCAATTAATTTCGACCATGTCCGACTCGCTTGTTATCAAAAATCTTAACGCCTCGATTGGCGAACGACAGATCCTCAAGGATTTCTCGCTCACCGTCCCAAAGGGCGAAGTGCACGCCATCATGGGACCGAACGGTACCGGCAAAAGCACGCTCTCCAAGGTCCTCGCCGGTCACCCCGACTACTCCGTGCAATCGGGCGAAGCCTTCCTCGATGGCCAACAGTTGCTCGGCCTCGCGCCGGATGTCATCGCCCGCGCTGGCCTCTTCCTCGCCTTCCAATACCCGAGCGAAATCCCTGGCGTGACGATCGCCAACTTCATCCGCGCCGCGATTGTCGCCCGCCAAGCCAAGGGTGCCCCCTTCGATGCCAAGGCCTACTACGCCGAACTTTACGCGAAGATGGACGCCCTGAAGATGGACCGGAAGTTCACCGCCCGCTTTGTCAACGAAGGCTTCTCGGGCGGCGAGAAGAAGCGCTGCGAAATCCTCCAGCTAATGATGCTCAAGCCGAAGTACGCGGTGCTCGACGAGACCGATTCCGGCCTAGACATCGATGCGCTTCGCATCGTCTCGGAAGGCGTCAACCGCATGCGCGGCCCCGACACAGGCTTCCTCGTCATCACCCACTACCAGCGGCTACTCGAGTACATCGTCCCCGACCGCGTTCATATCATGTGGGACGGACGAATCGTGCACAGCGGCGGCAAGGAACTCGCCCTCGAACTCGAAGCCAAGGGCTATGATTGGGTGAAAACCGAACTCGCATCCGCCTAAACCCTATGGCCGAAATTGACGAATCCCAGACGCAGCGCGAAGCGATCGAAATCGATCGCTCCAAGGGCGACTTCAAATACGAGGAGAACTACACCTTCGACGCCGGCATCGGCCTCACGGCCGCGACTGTCGACTACATCTCAAAGGTCAAAGGCGAGGAGGAATGGATCCGGGAGTTCCGCCAGAAGTCACTAAAGATCTTCGAAGACCAACCGATGCCGACGCATTGGGCGACGGAAGACCTCGCCAACATCAAATTCGAGGCCATCCGCTACTACCTTTCGAAAGGCCAGAAGCCCGTCCGCACCTGGGAAGAAGTCCCCGACGACGTGAAAAAGACGTTCGAACGCCTCGGTATTCCCGAGTCGGAACGTAAGTTCCTCGCCGGCGTCGAAGCCCAGTTCGACTCCGAAGCGGTCTACTCCCGCATGAAGGAAGAACTCGAGAAACTGGGGGTCATCTTCTGCGGCCCGACCGAGGGGCTGCGCGACCATCCGGAGATCTTCCGTAAATATTTCGGTAAAGTCATTCCCGCTGGCGACAATAAGTTCGCCGCGCTGAATTCCGCGGTCTTCTCCGGCGGCTCCTTCATCTATATCCCCAAGGGCGTAAAAGTGAACCAACCCCTGCAGGCCTACTTCCGCATCAATGCCGAGAACTTCGGTCAGTTCGAACGCACCCTCATCATCGCCGACGAAGGCTCTGAAGTCACCTACATGGAAGGCTGCACGGCCCCAAAGTTCGAGACCGCAACCCTCCACTCCGCTGTCGTCGAACTCGTCGCCCTCAAGGGCGCCAAGATCCAATACATCACGGTCCAGAACTGGTCGGCC
>CAIRLQ010000033.1 GCA_903879465.1 uncultured Opitutia bacterium
CAGCGCCACATCATCTACGGACTGCGCAACCGCGCCCTGAAGTCGGAAGATTCCCGCGCCACTATTCTCAATATCGTCGAAGAAGAAATCGAAGAGCGCCTGGCGACGGTCTTCCCCGACCCGCAGGGTTCCGCCGATAAGCGCGGTGCCGAGGCCTTCTCCTATTGGTTCATCACGGCGTTCCACATGCGCTTCGACGTCGCCGAAATCCAGGCCCGCACGATGTCGCAAGTACTCCTCATGGCGACCGACCGCGTCCGCGCCCTGCAGGTGAGCCGCGAAGAACACGAGGCGCCGGAGCTACTCCAGTACCTCGAACGCAACGTACTCCTGCGCGCCCTAGACCGCAACTGGCAGAACCACCTGACCGAGATGGAAGACCTCCGCCGCGGCGTGGGCCTCCGCAGTTACGCCCAAAAAGATCCCCTCAACGAATATAAAGCTGAAGCCTTCAAGGCCTTCGAACGCCTCATGCAGCAGCTGCGTGGCGACACCTGCTCTGGCCTGTTCCGCACCGCTTCCTCGATGGAATCCCTCGAGGCGCTCATGCGCCGCGCCCAAGGCCAGACTAAGATCATCGGTCCCGCCGAACAGGGAATGGGCGATGAATTCAAGCAGTATGAGAAGGGACCGGCCGAGAACCCGATGGTCCAGAAGCAGGAACCCTTCCGACGACTCACCCCGAAGATCGGGCGCAACGCCGTCGTCCGCATCCGCAAAGGTCCTGAGACCCAGGACCTGAAGTGGAAGAAAGCCGAGGCACTCGTCCGCGACGAAGGCTGGGAAGTCATCGAGACTCTCTCGGAATGACCGCACCGGCGACGAGCGGCGAACGTTCCGACGCCTGGCTGGTCTGGGCGGGAACCTCGCTGACCGCGCTTTTGATTTTCTTTTCATTCGGTCCCGTCGGCCATCCGTTCTGCGCTTTCATCGCACTCGTACCGGCTGCGCTCGTCGCGGCCCGTAATCCCGACTGGAAAACCTGGCGTCGCGCCGGCTGGGCCACCGGCTGGATTCTTTGGATCGGTTTATTAATCTGGCTTCGCCACGTCTACCCGCCACTCGGCTGGATCGGGCTCGTGTTGCTGACGGCTTACTGCGCCCTGTACCACTTCCTCTGGCTGCTCGCCTTGCGCTGGATCTTCCCGGCGTGCAACGACGCCGGCCTACCCGCCCGACTGCTCGCACTGCTCGGACTCGCCGGCGCGTGGGGCCTGCTCGAATGGATGCGCTCGACCTTCGCCACGGGCTTCGGTTGGCTCCCGTTTTCCGCCTCCCAGGTGGGTAACCCCGTGATGCTCAGCCTGTGCGCGTGGGTCGGCCCGATTGGGTTATCTATCGTGCTTGTACTTTTTAATCTCGGGTTTGCCCGCTGGATCGTACGCCTGATCGCGTTCTATCGCGAAGAAGCCAGCCTGACACCCGTGAGCCCGACCGCGTGGCTGCGTCGCCTCACCCCCGAGCTATACCTCGGACTGCTCCCCGTGGCACTGGCGTTCCTCGCCGTGCTGCACAATGCAGGCACCCAGTCATCCCAAGCCAAGGACGTGCGCGCGGGTATCGTCCAAACTGACTTCGATCCCAACGCCAAATGGGACTCCGTCCGATTGCAGGAGCATATCGAAACCATCGGACGACTCACCTTTGCGGCGGCGAGTGAGAAACCTGATTTCATCCTGTGGCCCGAAGCCGCCCTGCCGCTCTCACTCGAAAGCGAAGGCTACCTGCAACGCCTCACCAGCCTAGCGAAAGCCGTCGATACCCCGCTAGTCATCGGGGCCATCGATCACCGCGGGACAGGCTACGCCAACGGCGTGGCAATCATCAGCGCCGAGGGACTGCAGAAGCCCATCTACGCCAAGCGCCACCTCGTGCCGTTCGGCGAATACGTGCCCTTTGCCGATTTCCTGCCGCTCCGAAAAGTCGTCCCGATCAACGAGGACTGCGTCGCCGGTACCTCCGTGTCCTTACTCCCCCTCACCACACGTCGCGGCGACACCTTCCTGGCCGGCGCGCTGATCTGCTATGAGGATGTGTTTCCGGAACTGGCCCGTGAGCACGCCCTCGCTGGCGCCAACCTACTCATCGTCATCACGAACGACGCTTGGTATGGCCGCGAGGCCGGTGCTTACCAGCACGTCGCGCATTCCATCCTCGCCGCCGCTTCGACGCACCTCCCGATGTTGCGCTGCGGCAATGCTGGATGGAGCGGTGCCATCGATCCCTCCGGGCGGGCTAACCCGCTCACGGAGCAAGGCAGCATCTATTTTCGCGGGGGAAAGACGGCCGCGGGCGTCCAGGTTGTGCCCGGAGCAGCCCTGACTTTCTGGGTGCGCCATGGCGATTGGGCCGTGGGCCTTGGCGGGGTCTTCTGTGCGCTTGCCTATGTGTGGCGACGTCGGAAGAACGCGGCCGCCGTCTGAAAAACCCGCAAGTCCTTGTCGACCTCCCACGGTTTGCCTCTAAAGTGGATGGACCCCGGGATAGCAGAAGCCATCCCCTCCCACGCTCACCTAGGCCAGCCATGAGAAACCTGTTCACCTGCCTCAGTCTCTGTCTCGCTGTCGTCCTGACTGCCCAAGAGCTCAAGAAACCTAAGGATGAGTTCCCGAAGGACGGTATGGCGACCTTCCGCCTGCGGATTAAATCGATCCCGACGCTCCGCGTAAAAATCAATGGCGTCGATGCACTCATGGGCGTCGATACTGGATGCCAAGGTAGCGCCGTCATCACTCCGCAGGCCGCGGCCCGCTGCGGCGTCGAGGCGGCCTTCACCATCCCGAGTATGGGTAATTCTGGCAAAAATGAGTCCACTTACGGCCTGGTCGAGAAGCTCGAAGCTGGCGAGGCGGCCTGGAAAGACTTCCACGTCGCGATCATGCCGCTCGATGGCATGCAGATCGACGGCTTGCTGGGCACAGACATTCTTTTCGGCCGCCCGTTCTACATGGATCTCACCAATAAGATCATGATTCTGGGAAAGATACCGGATACCTCAGCGGCCCACGAAGTACCGTGCTACAGCCGCGGCGGACATTGCGGCGTCAACATCGAGGTCGACGGCGCCAAGGTGCCGATGGTTATCGATTCTGGTGCCTCGAAATCCTACATGAGCTCGATGAAGTTCCGTGGTGCCACCGAGTTCCGCGGCTACCTACCGGTGGCGACCGTGCGCAGCACGGGCCTCACGAAAGTAGAGGTCTGCCTCATCAAGTCCCTGCGCATCGGCGGCGCCCCGCTTACGAACGTCGAATTCATCCGCGACCAGGAGCATAACCTGCTGGGCGACGACTTTCTGCGCGCCCATCCCATCGCGGTGGATATGGCCACGCGCCGCCTCTGGCTCTTCGAATCGCAAGTCGCGCCGAAGCCCCAGGGAGAGACGGTGAAGTAACTTCGCTTAGCGACGACGACCGGAAGACTTACCAGGCGGCTTGCCCCCTTCGGAACCGCCTTCGCCGCCACCTTCTTCAGTCGGCTCTTCTTCGTCATCCCAGCGGAGATTCTTCTCCATATCCTTGTCGACTTCTTCGACGTCGGGGAGATCGGCGATGTCTTCCGCCGCACCCTGCGGACGAGCGGGCTTGTCATCGTCGTCATCATCGCCGGGAACCTCATGTCCCTGCGGGACGAATTCCAGAATATCGGTGATTTCTTCGAAAGGATGAATGTCGCGGCCTTCAATCATGGCCTGGTTGCGCAATTCGCTCAGCTGCTCATCCACGTCCTCGACGGTAAGCTTCTGCTCGAGCTTGATCGTATCGTTGATGAGCTTCACTCGCAGGCGCATGATGTGCTCGAGGAAGTCGGCGTAGGCGCCCTTGTCGCCGTCCTTCACGTTAGGCAGGGCGAAAAGCTGTTCCTCGCAATCGAGGATATGTTCGGCGACGCGGACGAGGCGGACGGTCTGATCTTTGTCCTTCTCGATATCTTGGGCCTGGAAAGGCACGAAGGCCGCTTCGAGGATTTCGTTGGAGAGTCCGTACTCGCGCAGCGGGTCCATCATATCCAGCACCCAAGGGAACTGGAAGGGATCGAGGATGCCGAGCCCATCAGGCTCATAATGCTTGGGGTCGGAGTTTTCCTTCACCCACCAGTTTCCTTCCTTCTCTTTGAAGCGGATGGTGCACCAAAGGAGTTTAGAGGTAGTCACAGCCATGGGAGGGTGGTTTGGCCAAGTCTGGGCGGGAGTCAAGATGGGTCGGCAAGTCCGCTAAAAGGGGGCTTCTCCGCTTTCCTTCCGCCCGTTACTCCCTTAACTCCCCGACATGTCTTTCCTGTATGAGCAAGTGGTCACCAAGGGCCTCTATGCCTTGGACCCGGAAACCGCCCACCAGGTCGGCCTGCGCGGCATGGGTCTTCTCGGCCGACTCGGCCCCATTCGAGCGTTATTGGAACGCCGGCTCACCCCGAAGGGCGGCCGACCCGTCGAGGCCTTCGGCTTGAAATTCCCAAACCATGTCGGCCTCGCCGCTGGCTTCGACAAAGACGGCCTCGGCTGGCGTGGTGCGGCCGCCCTCGGCTTCGGCCATGTGGAAGTCGGCACGGTGACCCCGAAGGCACAGCCCGGCAATGAACGCCCGCGCGTCTTCCGCTACCCCGCGCTCAAGGCCGTCGTGAATTCCTACGGCTTCCCCAACGCCGGGGCGGCCGCCCTACGTGATCGCCTGAGGAACCAGCCAGGTCGCGGCCAGCGCGTCTGCCCGCTCGGTATTAATATCGGAAAGAATAAAGATACCGCCAACGAGAAGGCGCACGAAGACTATCTCTCTTCCTTCAAGCTACTCGCCCCTTTCGCGGATTATCTCGTGGTCAACATCAGTAGCCCGAACACCCCCGGCCTCCGCGCCTTGCAGGACCGCGCCCCGCTCGTGACGCTACTCTCCACACTCGCGCAGGAAAATAAATCCGTCGAAGGCGGCCCGGTGCCGCTGCTACTGAAAGTTTCCCCCGACCTGAATCCGAACCAGCTCATCGATATCGTTAACGTCGTCGGTGAATGCGGTTTCGCGGGCATCATCGCGACCAACACGACAATCACACGCCCGCCCGGCACCGAGGCGTGTGCCAGCAAGGGCGGCCTTAGCGGCGCTCCGCTACTGGAACGCTCGCTGCAGACCGTCCGCTTCTTAGTCAAGGAAGCCGATGGCCGCATCCCGGTCGTCGGTTGCGGAGGTATCCTGTGCGCTAAAGACGCCGCCCGCTTCATGGACGAAGGCGCCTGCCTAGTGCAGGTCTATTCGGGCTTGGTTTTCCGTGGCCCGGAACTCGCGCGGGAAATCAACGAAGGGCTGGCCTGGCGCCAACGCACTTGGATTTAATTACTTCGCCGGTGCGACGAGGATGTGCACCTCGGACTGCTTGAGAAAGAATGGTACAAACGGACTATTCCAATAAACCGCGTAAGGTTCGCCAATTGGCTTAACGTCCGTCCGCTTCGCGAGCCACGTCCGCAACTCAGTCAAGGCTTCCTCGTAATTCTCACGGCTATACGAACCGCGGATACCGATGGCAGCCACGCGACGCTCCGGCACCGATGAGAGTTTCACCTGCGGCGTCTCGGCGAGGTCCGCTCGCTTGGCCGAGGCCTCGTCCAGGTAGAAGACCATCGTGCCCGGCGTGATGCCCGCCTCAACGGGTGCCGTCATCGGAATCTTGTTCGAGTCGATGTAGCGGAAGAGCTTCATAAACAGCCCGTTGTCGGCGGAGAAGTAATCCTTGGCGGACTCGGTGCGCATCCAGCGAGCCGCTGGCAAGGTCTTGAGCTCGATGTCTCCAGGTGCGGTGCGGGGATAGGCTTCGGACACGGCACTCAGATTACCGGGGATGGCAGCCAAGGCGAGGGCAAGCCATAGTGAAAACTTCATCCCCCCAGCAAATCGCTTCCTGACG